>DAOWCB010000283.1 GCA_030633795.1 Candidatus Aminicenantota bacterium
AAAAGACCACCACGCCAAACAATAAAACCACGTTTTCATGAAAGAAAATTGAAGGCTGAGGAGAATGGCTGAAATTACGAAGACAAGAAGGCCCACATAAAGGTTGAAGCGAAGAATTCTTTCCTTCATCTCAAATAAAGTTAGCGGAAATTCCAGAAAAATGCAAAACTAATGCTTATGGGGAACCTGCCTGGCAGATTTCTCATTGACTGAATATGTTGCCTCCGTATATTATTATTAACCTGAATTATTCATAAACAACCTAAAACGGACAGAGAGGAATGAGTAGAATGCCGAATTGGAATAAAATCCGAAAAGATTTCCCGATCACAAAAAAAAGCGTCTATTTCCAGAGTGCGGCCATGTCCCCTATCCCCTCGCCGATATTCGCAGCCATCGTCAAGAACTACCGGAAAATTCACCAACAAGGTGACATACTCTGGACCAAAGATATGAAGAGGTATCGGAAGCTTTGCGGAGATATCGCAGCTCTGATCAACACCGAAAAAGACAATATCTGCTTTGTGCAGAACACCTCCACGGCCATGTCTCTCATTGCCCTCTCGTTCAAAAATGAAATCGTAACTCCGTACAACGTGGTGTCTAACGAAGATGAATTCCCGGCCTCGACCATAGGCTTCGAACACCAGGGAATTGCCATGCGGTATGTTCAGCCCATAAACTCCCGCTACCCTATCCATACAATCCTCGAGCAAACCGATGAACAGACCGAGGCGGTGGTGACGTCCTATGTACAGTACGCCACCGGTTTTCGTCAGGATCTTCAGGCTCTCGGGAAAGCCCTCCATGACAAAGGTATTTTATTCATCGTAAATACCACCCAGGCTTTTCCCTTCTATCCTATCGATATCCAGGCCATGCACATCGATGCCCTTACCTGCTCCCTCCATAAATGGGGGATGACCGGACATGTCGGCTCTATTTTCTTCACATCTCCCGAGTTCCGGAAGAGGTTTTCGGCACCATGGATCGGATGGCTCTCCGTGGATGCAGGGAAGGCTGTTATCCACACGGCTAAAAATGCATCATTTCACATCCATGATTCGGCGCGCCGGTATGAGTTTGCGACTCAAAATCTGCAGACTATCCTCGCTTTTCAGGAAGCCCTGGATTATCTCAAAGCCATAGGCTTTGAAAACATACGGGACCGCCTCCTCGAACTAACAAACTATCTTATACTCGGATTGAAAAAACTGGGAGTGAGGATTGTTTCTCCAATAGATAAACCGGAAGAGCGATCGCCCATCGTTTCCTTTAGCCTGGGGGACAGGAACAAAGAATGTATCAAAAAACTCACACAGGAATCCATCTCGGTCTCTCTTAGGGCTGGGTTTATCCGAGTATCCGTCAACATCTTTAACAACTTTGAAGACATCGATAAGCTGCTTTCGGTCCTCCATTCCATGACTTCAGGCAGTCCAGTGAAACTTTAAACGTTTTTAAGGAGTGGTCCGTATTATGGGTGAAATCTGATATAATGTAAAAGTCATGAGATTTAAAAGGGGAATCTGTGTTATTGCAGCATTTTTTGCTGTTTTTTTATCGGTTTCTCACTTATTTACTCAATCAGAGAAAGACTCGCAAGAACAAAAGGTTCCTCAACATGATGCAGCCGCTATCATCAAACTTGTGACGGTCCGGATCCTGGATCAAGAGGGTCGACCTGTGACTGACCTTAAGAAGGAAGATTTCGTTTTGCACGACAATGGAAAAAAGAAAATCATAACAGAGTTCGAAGTGCATATCCTGAGCGAAGAAGGGATGAAAGTCCGCCCATCGGGAGAGGCGACCGACTTGGCTAAATCAGTGAAAGGTATGAACCGGAGACTGCTCATTTTTCTCGACATTCAAGGGAGCGATGTTAACGGCATGGCTAATGCCAAAGAGGCCGCACTCCATTTTGTGGATACACAATTGCGGCCAGGAGATGAGGTCGGTATTTTGGGCTTTTCGCCAACGAGAGGATTCCTCATCAAGGAGTATCTGACTACTGATCAGGATAAGATCCGTAGGGCAATAAAAAAGACAAGAGACCTCGAGGTTAAGCCTAGTCCGGGTTTTGTTTCAAGTGCAGGAGGAGATGACAGCGTGCCAGACAGGTCAGGGCGTTCTGGGGCCACGGAATCAGGAGGAAGTTCAGGATCCTCGATGAGCACGAGTGGGGGAAGCGTTTTTGGTTCTGGGGGAGCTTCCATTTATGTCCCAGGATCGAGCAGGGGACACCGCGGAGATTTTGTCCCTCATATGTTTGATTTAACTCAAGCCTTAAAATTTATCCCTGGGAATAAAAGCCTGATCATTTTCACGGGCCGGAATCTCGGGCCCAATGCCTCGAAACTCGGAAAGGAATTTGCCAGCGCTAGCACACCCGTATACACGGTCAACACTCGGAACTGGGTCCGGGAAAGGGTTATGAGGCTATCCGTCAAGAAAAAACACATTTTGACAGATCACCCTTTACAAGATCTGGCCTTAGCCTCTGGGGGGAAATATTTTGCCGACATCAAGGATGTAGAGACAATATCCCGAGAAGTTCAATCATTGACGGGGAATTTCTACGTCCTAGGCTATTACATCGACGAAAGCTGGGACGGAAAATATCATCAGATCAAAGTGGAGGTTAACAAACCGGGGCTGCAGGTCCTGGCTCAGGATGGCTATTTTAATCCCAGACCATTCGCAGAGCTTTCAGATTTCCAGAAGCAGCTCCATCTGTTCGATCTAGTGTTTACCGACAAGCATTCCACTTCTGGACTGTTGGATATTCCGATTGAGCCGCTTTTTATCTCGGGAGAGGAAGAAATGAATTGTGTTTTGCTTTCCCAGATAACAGTAAATGAAAAAACAGGAGTTTCACCATCCGAGGTCGAAATTTTTACCCTCATATTCAACGAGGACCAAAAGGTGGTAAAGGAAATGAATGGAGAAATCGATTTTTCTCCGTTCGATAATGAAATTCTTGTTCCTTACTTCCTGGCCAAACTCCCTGCCGGCAAATACGAAATCCGTATCGTGGCTAGGGACAAGAAAACAGGGCAAGCCTCTGTGGGTAAAGCTGCCTTTAATATTCCGGATAAAAACAACGCTGAAATCGTTCTGACTTCTCCCCTCCTATTTGCTACAGGACTTAAATCCCAAGTCTTTCAATTT
>DAOWCB010000366.1 GCA_030633795.1 Candidatus Aminicenantota bacterium
TCAGGTGCCAAAAATCCTGGTCCTCGAGGTAAGAGCCATCGCTCCAGCGATAAACCTCGACGGCGAGAGTGTTCCGTTTGCCCCATAGATGAGGTGTGATGTTAAATTCTGCAGGCGTCCGGCTCCCCTGGCTGTAACCGACCCTTTGGCCATTCACCCATAGGTAGAACGCAGATTCTACGCCGGCAAAATGGATGAACACCTGACGTTCCCGCCATTCGTCAGGGACCTCGAATTTGAGGCGGTACGAACCCACAGGATTGTTGTCGTGGGGGATGTGTGGAGGATCGGCCTTGCCAAACGGATAGGGCACATTGGTGTAGATGGGAATCCCGAACCCGAACATTTGCCAGTTCGAGGGAACTAAAATTGTATCCCAATCGGCGTCATTATAATCCGTCCTGTAAAAATCCACATTTCGATCCGCGGGTTTTTTGACCCAGCGGAATTTCCAAGTTCCATTGAGAGAGAGAAAAAAAGGAGAATTATGAGGGTTACCGCGGAGAGCCAATTCTGTGTTGGGATAAGCCGTCAGTGTCGCGTGCGGAGCTCTTCGGTTTCTTTCCAGTACAGAGGGATTCTCCCAATCATAAATGGCCTCTTGGGAAAGACCAATACTGATCAACAGAATAAAGATCGAGGAGAAAGCGATAGTTTTTTTCATGGTTATGTCTCCCACTGAATGAATGAATTCAATAAAAACCTCGATATATTAGGAATAATCCAGGCTATATCCTGATGAATATACTTTTCTTGTACAATGGCCACATGATAAAAAACCAGATTGTGAGGAGCAACAGCGGAAAGAGCAGTGAGCCGATAAAATCCCCCGCAACCGGCTTGAGAAACATCTCGTAGATGTATGCTTTGAGAGGAATGGATTGGCTTCCCGAGGAGACCTCCACGACGGCGAGCATCTTCGCGATCAGAGCAGATCCCACATAGACTGTGATCGCGTTGGTGCCGAACACAAGAAAAGGATAGGCCCACTTTTTGATGCCCAGGCCATCAACGATCACATAACAGAGGCCTAGAACCAGCAGAGCGGCACCCACCGTGAAAAGCACAAACGTGCTTGTCCAGAGCTGTTTGTTGATCGGGAAAAAACGGTGAAGCCAGAGTCCCAGAATAGTCAGGACGATCCCGGCAAAACAAAGCCCTGTGGTTTTGAAACGCTTTGACCGGGAAAACCGCAGCCAGTCTCCAGCCAGAGTCCCCAGTAGGGTTGTGACAAGAGCCGGGAGGGTGCTCAGGATACCCTCCGGATCGAAGTTCGGCGTGTACAAGTGGCCGGAAAGGAGTTGGGTATCGATATATCCACAGAGATTTCCTTCTAATTCAAGAACACCCGCGCCGAATCCAGGCACAGGGATAAACTTCAGGATAAGCCAATAGGCCACAAGACAACTTGTAGAAATGAGGATCCGGGCCTTTGTCCCCGTCTTCAGAAATATCAAAGATGCGAGGATGTAACAGATGGCGATGCGCTGGAGGACCCCGGGGATCCTGAGTGTCGAAAAATCGAAATCAGGGATCAGGCGAAGGAGCAGTCCTAACGCAAACAGGATCACAGATCTTTGGAAGATCTTGAAATAAAGCTGAAAACTTCCGGCACCTTGTGTCTTCCTTCTCGACAAGGAAAAAGATAGCGAAATCCCTACGATGAACAAGAAGAATGGAAAGACCAAGTCTGTGGGCGTCCATCCATGCCACTTGGCATGACGCAGAGGAGCGTAAACATATTTCCCGCTCCCTGGATTGTTGACCAGGATCATCAAGGCGATAGTCATGCCGCGGAAAACATCCAGAGAGGCAAGTCGTTCAGTAGCCATTGAGATTTGACCTGTCATCGACGAGACCGGCCTTTCTTACCCATGTCCTCTCCGCAGTACCATATTTTTAAAACTATCTCGGCAGGCTTTCCAAAAGGGGTATATCCTTTATCGGCCGGTCCCCCTAAAGAAGGATTTGGCTCCCAGTTCCACCAATAAATTCCATTAAACCAGGATTTCTCTCCAAACGCTCGAATGACAGCCTGGTAACACAGGGCCTGTTCTGAGAGGTCAAGATCCCCAGGATTCTCCCAATCCCAAGGCCTCATATTTGCGCCATCAATGCTTCTGTATCCAATCTCAGTCAAAAGTACGGGCTTTTGCCAAGTCTGATGGATTGACGCGAGCTGAACAAGATAGGGGGCCCAGGCCGTCAACAGTTCGTCCATTGATGGATCTGTTTTATTCGTCAGCTCAAAATAGGCATCGATCCCGATAAAATCAAGGTCATCCCAGAATTCGACCTGAATAAGCTCCCTCCCCCAATTTGCCGCATAAACAAGTGGGCCGTCATAGAGCCCTCTGATAGCTTGGATGACCTTCCTCCAGTCA
>DAOWCB010000156.1 GCA_030633795.1 Candidatus Aminicenantota bacterium
GACACATGACTCTGGATCATGGAATCGGGGTTCGAATCCCTGCTTCCTAGCTGGCTTTATTTTGTGTCCTTCCCCCGAGAAATTAAACATTCCCCTACAAACAGGCAAACCGAAAACCTACCCTAGCGGCCTCCCCAGCGGTACTGGTAGGAACAGACGATAGTATCGAAATCGGCTCCATAGCGGGTTGTCACTCCAGTAGCATAGGACATCGAGCTTGGCCAGTCTTCCGAAAAGGCTAATGGTGGCCACATAGCCCAGTGTAAAAATATTTGCCTTGGCTTTGACATCTTCGATCGGCAAGGCCGGATCAAAAAGCACATTCCCTGACGAGTACGCGTAAGCTAAGATGAAAATGTTCATTCTTACCGGGGCAGAGGCATGGGATCTGGGTTCCAGTTCCTGTGCAACACCATCAATTGTGAAAAAAGAGCAAATAATCAGCAGTATAAGAATGTAAGCAAAGGAGCGGATCGACATCATTCTTTCGTCTTTTTAATCCTTGACCAACTGTATCGGGGGATCCGGCATTATGAGCCCTACCGATTCGGCATATTTTTCCCAGATTTGGATAAGTTCACGAAGTTTCTCCGGATTGGTTTCGGCGAGGTTGTTACGCTCGGAAATATCCGTTTCAAGATCAAACAATTCCCATTCGCTCAATCCAAACGGCTTTGGGAGCCAGGTCGCTTTCCATCTTCCCTGGCGAACTGCACGGAATCCCAGAAGCTCCCAGCAGACGGCCTCACTGTCCTCTCGAACGACGTCCACTTTGCCCTGAATAAACGGAAGTAGAGATTTGCCCATCATGGGGGACACCTCATGGCCTGAATATTCTGTGGGATAGGAAGTTCCGGCGACATCGAGAAATGTGGGCGCGATATCCATTACGTGAGTGAAGGTCGGTAGAATCTCTCCGGTTCGTGCGATCCCGGGTCCACCGATGATCAATGGGGAACGAATGCCGCCTTCAGAGTTCATTGCCTTGAAGTATCGAAGAGGCGTGTTGCTGGCAACAGCCCAGCCCATCCCCTGGGCAATACGCGATCCCCGACGACCCCAGTTAGAAAAACGATTATCCGAATTTCTCTCCACCCATTCTTTAGTTGTCTCAGGATAACTGTCCATACCAAACGCGTTGGCGCCATTGTCAGAGAAGAAAACGATCAGTGTGTTTTCAAACATAGATTTGCTTTTCAGATAATCGAGGAGCCGGCCAAGATGAAAGTCCATATTCTCGATCATGGCTGCATAGAGTTCCATGCGTCGAACCTCAAATTTTCTAGACTCTGGATTCATGGAATCCCACTCTGGCAGCATCGGAAGACGATGGGAAAGCTGTGTGTCCTCAGAAACGATGCCGATCTTCTTCATCCGTTCCAATCGGTCGCCCCGCAGGGCATCCCAGCCCTCATCGTAGTGGCCCTTATATTTGTCCAGCCATTCATCCGGGACATGCAGGGGATCGTGTGGCGCAGTGAAAGCAAGATAGGCAAAGAAAGGCTTGCCGTCATCATTGCTGTCGATGTATTCGATGATTTTGTCGGCGTAGAATTCGCTAGAGTAAAATCCTGGAGGCAAATGAACCCTTTCACCATCTTCGCGATAGGTAGGCGTATAATTGGCGTACATCATCCACTCATCGTCAAAATGGCTAGCGCCCCCTTCCAGAAGTGTGAACGCACGTTCGAATCCCCGGTGATATGGATCGCGCTCAAGGGGCTCGCCAAGATGCCATTTGCCCGCCATGTACGTATGATATCCACTATCCTTTAAAAGCGAAGCGAAAGATATCACACGATCGCTGAGATATCCTTCGTAGCCGGGTTGGTCCATCTGATTCGGAGCCCTGGCTTCTGCCTGGTTGCCCAATCCCGCCACATGATTGTCATTTCCTGACATCAGCATCGATCGGGTCGGCGCACAGGTTGGGCCCACGCAAAAGTTTGTTATACGAATTCCTGCTTCAGCGATGGCATCAATATTGGGTGTTCGGATCTCACCGCCGAATGCCCCGACATCGGAGAAGCCCATGTCGTCCACGACAACCAACAGGATGTTGGGTCGGCTATCCCTGGCCGTCTTCACATTTACATCTTGTTCTGGTGTCGTTATTTCTTGCCCAGTTTCCTGGTCTCCTTCTTGAGTACATGCACAAAAGCAAAAGATAAGTATAATAATAACTGGGATAAATAAGGCTTTTTTCATTAGAAGGCCTCCTTATGATTCGGACTGGTTATACACAATTGTAGAGAGAGGGTCAATAATTGTAATTCTATAGCAATTCTATTCTTAATCGGATAGACTTCTTCCCCTGCCAATATTACCTTAATCTCCTTGAGGTTCCAAGAACTGTAGCTTAGCTAATCGGTTGCAGTTGTCCGAAAGCTTTGGCGACGTACATTGTTTATAAAATATTAGGAGAAACCGATTATAATACAATCATTCAATCACGTGATCGCCCTGAATTTGTCAATGGCAGATTAGAAATTATACAACAATTTTAGGAGTGCTATCCAACTGATTTTGCTATCTTGTATTCAGGATGTCAGCGACCCAAAAGCCCTAGCTTCTTGATAGTTAGAATGGACACATGACTCTGGATCATGGAATCGGGGTTCGAATCCCTGCTTCCCAGCCATTCATATCACTTATCCCTAACTGAACACCTCCAAGTCTTTATAACTAACCAACGGGCCTATTAAAAACGGAAGACAATGCCTCCTGTAAATTCCCACTGAGACATGTAATTATTGACCGGAACGATCCAGGGATTACCCCACCAATCGACGAAGAGAGCACTCGACGTGTTGATGTAAGTCGGAGCCCATTTCGCCTGCAGCCTGATGCCAGCCATTCAAGCCGGATGCCCGGATGAAGAAGATCCTGACCGAAGCTGCATATGTAGGAGCGGCCACAGTACGTACCATATGGTCGCAGCCCCGTGACGACATGTTTTATTTTTTCCCGGGCGAGAGCGTTTGGATGAATCCATTCCCGGGAGGAAATTATGAATGGTTGATTGAGGGAGCTTCGCTTCTGGATGTTCGGGCAGGCTTCCACTTCTATGCAACCGGGATAACACCCGCCATGGCAAAAAAAATTATCGGAAAGGGCTCGAAGTACGCCTATGCCTATACGGATGCCCAGGGTAATCCCTTCGATGGCAGCAAGACCTACAAGGTGCATCTGCCGCCGAATGTCCCAGCGAAGGATTTCTGGTCTTTCACACTGTACGACAACCAGACACGCTCCATGCTGCAGACCGACAATCGATTCCCGGGAATCGACAACAACAAGCCTGGCATGATTCAAAACGCAGATGGATCCTACGATGTATACTTCGGACCGGAAGCCCCGAAAGGCCAGGAGAATAACTGGCTTCAAACTGTTCCCGGCAAGGGCTGGAGTACGATCTTTCGACTTTACGGCCCGCTGGAGCCATGGTTCGACAAGACGTGGCGGCCGAGTGAGCCTGAGTTGGTTAAGTGATGAAAAGGAGCTGATAGCTCTTTGCCCCGGCTCCCCTAGATCGAAAAGATGGCTGAGCCTGAATTACGCTTCAATTAGATAGACGAATTCTACATTAAGTTTTTCTCATTTCATCAATAAATTCTGTAACTTCCTATTTTTCAATAACTTAGATATTGATTCCTCTTTAAAGTTAATTTAGCATTTTTGTAAGGATGATATGGCTAGCGTAGTGTCAGAATAGGCTTAGAAGGACCAGTTTTTGTGCGAAAACTGAGTGTCTCCGCACATTTCTGAGGGTTAAAATTGCAGATATATACCTAGGTATGCCTAAGGTTGGGACTGTAAGAAGCGGAATTTGATCGTTAAACTCATTACCATTAAAATTTTAGTTGACACTCAGAGCGAGCCAGAAAGATCGCTCAAAATCATTTGGAATGAGAAATTCAATCAGTTGTTCGAGCTAGGGATAATAGAAAAGTCAAAAAATGATGGTCAATTTGGTGGTGGTGGTAGTGGATGGGTAGGTGGCTTTAATGGTAAAAAAGTTAAGGATACAATCTGATCAATCGGAATGACATCACGGATTTGGAAATGCATCCGTTGGCAAAGGACCTTCAGTTGATTTTTTGACTGGAGATTCTGTATGATACAAGCGGCAGATCAAACAAGAAGAGTAGAGGAATACTTAAGTCGATTCATGCGTTAAGGATTGTTTAAAGTCATGACCATGGGAGAGGATAAGGATAAAATAACCAGGCGGAAATTTCTCGGTAAAGCTGCGCTTGGCGGGGCTATTGGTGCGGGGGTTTTGGCTATACTTGGAGCCTTAAGAGAGGTTATTCCGCCACTGGCAAAGGAAAACAAAAAGTTCACGATCGGCCGATTGTATGACTTTCCCTTGAATTCATTCTTCCTTATCGCGGCGCACAATGTATTCATTTTTCGAGACCACGAAGGTGTTCGGGCCATCTCTGCGGTGTGTACGCATCTGGGATGTGTGCTCGAGACTACAGAGGTTGGCTTTCAATGTCCCTGTCATGGCTCACGTTTTAATGGGAGAGGAGAGGTCCTTTCCGGACCCGCTCCAAGATCACTGGCCTTTTACAGGGTCGACGTCGCCCCCGACGGTCAGCTGCTCGTCGACATGAGCCAGAAAGTCTCTTATGAAGAGAAATTCAAAATAATGTGATTTTTCTAACCGAGCCAATTCTCAATTTTTAAGCGCGGAATATCCTGGAAATGGCGGACATTCCCTGAAACAAGTGTGAATTTGTGCTGAAGCGCGATGGATGCGATC
>DAOWCB010000261.1 GCA_030633795.1 Candidatus Aminicenantota bacterium
AAAATATCTTCTACAACCAGGTGGAAACCGAAATCCGCCAGCAACAAGCACGCGCAAACGAAGAAGATGTGTTTTATACGATAAAAAAGGGAAAGGTCATCATCCGCAAAGGAGATGAAGTCGAAGAAGAAGCCCTGAAACAAATCGCGATCATCAACGAGAACCTGCAAGCACAACCCAGTTGGTGGGTTAATTTTATCGGTACGTTCCTGCTGTTTGGCCTGCTGTTTGCCACCCTGTGGTACTATCTCAAATCTTTCCTGATCCGAGACGACGCATTCAGAAGTTATGTCATTATGGGCATTCTGTTGATTTTAAGTCTTCTCTTCTACAAGCTTGCCGAATTTTTATCCGGCACATTCAGCCAGAGTACGAACTTCTTCCTTCTCTCCTCGTTGGACAGCTATTTTTATGCTTTTCCTTTCCAATTCGGCGTGATGCTTGTTGCCTTCCTCATTTCGAGCCCTGTGGCTCTGATCTACACCGTTCTCAACAGCCTGCTGGTGGGACTTTTCTTCAAAACTAGTATTGAACTGGTTATATTCAGCCTCATCGGGGGGTTTGCCGCCATCTATGGTATCAAATACTACGGCAGACATGACAGGACTTCCACGTTTCGGACCGGGCTGCTTTTGATCGCCCCTATCAATATATTTGTCATCATCACCTTCCATCTGATCAAAGAAAAGCTGATACCGATTGGAGCGTTCTCCAGTGACATCATGATGGGACTTCTCGGGGGTATTTTAAGCGCAAGTCTTGCATTCCTGTTTTTGCCTGTGTTCGAAATGCTGTTCGGATTTGCAACACAGGCCAAGCTCCACGAACTGACAAACTCTGATCTTCCCATTTTCAGACAGATGGCGTTGGAAGCCCCAGGCTCCTACCACCATTCCTTGATTGTCGCATCTCTGGCCGAGCAGGCAGCCGACGAAATAAAAATCGATTCTTTGTTGGTTAAAGCCGGCGCACTCTATCACGACATAGGCAAGATCAAAAGGCCGGAATACTTCATCGAAAACCGCACAAGAACTCATGATATGCATAAAGACCTCAAACCTGCGATGAGCGCTTTGGTGATATTGAACCATGTCAAAGAAGGAGTGGAGCTGGCAAAAAAACTCAAGCTTCCCAGAAAAATCCTAGAAATTATCGAGACACATCATGGGAAGTCCCTCGTAAGATATTTCTTCGAAAAAGCAAAGGATACTTATGATCCCGAGATGCAGAAAATCGGGGAGGAAAGCTATCGATATCCAGGCCCTCTGCCCAAAAGCAAGGGAGCTGCTCTGGTCATGCTGGCAGACGCAGTCGAAGCCGCTTCCCGCAGCTTGAAAAAACCGACCAAGTCCAACCTCAGGAGTGTGATCTCTGAGATATTCAACACTGCCCTCCAGGATGGCCAGCTCGATGACTGTGAGATTTCCATTAAAGAATTGGTAGATGTGGCAGAGATATTCCTTGAAACCCTGGACACAATCTACCATCCAAGGGTGGAATATCCCGGGTTCGACTTCGAGATGAAAAAAAAGAAAAAAACGAAGAAAAAAACGAACAATGATAGAAATCATAAACCGCCAGAGAAAAAAAACAATAAACAAGAATAGATTCCAAGTCTTGTTGGCAAGATTGGTGAACCATTATAAGCTGGACGATCCTGAGGTCACTCTGGCCTTTGTGAACAATAAAACCATTCAGGAATTGAACTATAAGTTCTTGAACAAAAATGCTCCGACCGATGTGCTGAGTTTTCCTGTCGGGGAAAAGGGAGCCGACGGCAATTATTTTTTAGGAGATATCATCATTTCTGTCCCAAAAGCCTATGGCCAAGCTCAAGAACAGGAACACAGTGTAGAGAGAGAAATGGAAATATTGGCCATCCACGGATTTCTCCACCTTCTGGGGTATGAACATTTTAAAGGGTTGGAAAAAGAAGAAAAAAAAATAAAAAAACTTATGCTAGAAGGATAAAATGGAAGTCGAATTAGAAAAATGGATAGGGTTTGGGTTGAGCTTTTTAGCCACATTTCTTGTATCGGTTTTTCACATCTCTCTGGCATCCTCCTCGAAAATTGCGATAAGCCGTCTTCTGGAGGACAAGGACAAAAAATACCGCCAAAAAATTCTCAACATCTATGATGAACTCAAAGTGGCTGTGGAATTCATCCGTATCATCTTCCTCATAGCGTTTTTGATATACATCTACATGGTATTTCCCCGTCTCAACCTCTGGCCCCTCTGGCTGCTCCTTATCTCGTTGGGGATTTACATCGTGGCCTTCGATATCATACCCCGGTTGATATCGCTAAGAAACAGAGACAGAATTCTCGCTTCTTTCCTCCCTTCGTACCGGATTCCGTATGTGCTGGCTAAGCCTTTGCTCTGGATCTCAAAGGTCAAGACATTCGCCAAGGAAGAAGACGAGGAGGAACGGGAAGCCTCGGATGAGGAAATCCAGGCTCTTATCGATGAGGCCAAGGAAGAGGGGATCATAGAGAAAGAGGAAGGAGTCCTTCTCAAAAGTGTGGTGGAATTCGGAGACACGATTGCAAAGGAAATCATGACTCCTAGAGTGGACTTGATCTGTATACGTAAGGACGCCAATATCGGAAAACTCAGGGAACTTGTCATTAAGGAAAAACATTCCCGCATCCCAGTGTATAAGGACAGAGTGGATAATATCGAAGGCATCATCCTGGCCAAAGATTTGCTCGAATTCTCCGATGAGACGTACAAGACAAAGTCGATTGAGTCATTGATAAGACCGGTGCATTTTGTCCCCTGGTCCATGAAGGTGTCCGAGTTACTGAAGGAACTTCAGGAGCGAAGGGAGAAATTAGTGATCGTGGTCGACGAGCACGGTGGTGTGTTCGGTTTGGTGACCGTGGAAGATTTGGTAGAAGAAATCGTCGGTGAGATCCAGGATGAATACGACAACGAAGAAGTGCAGTTTATTGAGCAAGGTCCGTTGGATTACATCGTTCTCGGGGATGCGGAAGTGGAAGACCTGGAGGATTTATTCGATCTTGACCTGGCTGAGGACGATTATGTCACGGTAAGTGGATTGATAACACACTCCCTGGGGAGGCTCCCGGACAAAGACGAAAAGATCGAATTAAAAGGACTGTCGCTTGAAATTATCGATGTGGACCAGAAAAGGATCAAAAAGCTGCGGATAAAAAAAGCCATAAAAAGAGATTAGTTTCGAAGGCTGGATAATAAAATCAAAATGAAAGTCGGATATGTCGCATTGATCGGGCGCCCGAATGTGGGAAAATCCACACTCCTGAATAAGATTCTCGGTCAAAAAGTGGCCATCATTTCCGATAAACCTCAGACGACGCGGACAAGTATCATAGGGATAAAGACCACAGACAAAGGCCAGATCATTTTTGT
>DAOWCB010000081.1 GCA_030633795.1 Candidatus Aminicenantota bacterium
TTAAAGAGATTTTTTCCGTGGAAGGAAAATACCGCGTCCTGTACTATCAAAAGAAAGAAGAAACAACGGACGCCTCGATCGGTACAATAGACGAAATGGGAAGGGGCATTATGAAAGACACGGCAATCGTGTCTGATCGATATACCCTGATAAGAGCAGTTCTTAAAGACGGTGTTTTTACCCATCTCAAGGTTTGGGGCAATGTCCGCCAAACACATGTCTCAGGAATAAAAACGGACAGAAAATAGTCATAATTCGGGGACACATTACTTTATTAACACGTGGGAAGTTTTGTATTAAGTCGTGTGTCCCTAAATATTAACGTGTCCCCAAACTAACAAGTATTTCTTTAAACTATTGACAGGAGAGGTGGGACTATGTATCTTGTCACAAAAAATCATCACCTAGGAACAAGGTATTAAACAAGAAGTGTTACTAGCTCAAAATCAGGGAACAGTATGAGGAAGAATAAATGAACAAATGTGACAAGGTAGATGCGATTATCCAAAAACAGGGATATGACGATTACAAATGGATTGATCCTGCCGAGATTATCGTTTCCCAGTGGGTGAGGATGAAGTGCATGTATGGGTGTAACGAATATGGTCAAACAGCCACTTGCCCTCCGAATGTGCCCACAATCGAGGAATGTGAGCGTTTTTTCAAGGAATACAGATCGGTTGTCATTATCCATTTTGAAAAGGAAGTGGAAAAACCCGAGGATCGTTTCGCCTGGACACGAAAGATCAATCTCAAGCTTTTGGAGTTGGAAAAGGAGATATTCTGTTCGGGTTTCGAGAAGGTTTTCCTTTTATTCATGGATAGCTGCAACATATGTAAAACATGTCAGGAGAGGAAGGAAGACTGCGTGGAATCCAAAATGTCCCGACCGACCCCAGAAGCACTGGGCATAGATGTTTATTCCACGGTGAGAAAGGCGGGGTATCCGATTCAAGTGTTATCCGAGTATTCTCAGAAAATGAACCGGTATGCTTTTTTGCGGATCGAATAAAATGGCTATATAAAGGAAGAAGTTTGGAAACCATAAGAGAAAAACTGGAAAGGATTGAGAGGGACAATCTCTCGGATAAGGCCAGTCTGAGCACAAAGACGAAGGGCCGAACCCGACATGAGGAGCCCCATCATTTCCGGACAGCCTTCCAGCGCGACAGGGACAGGATTATCCACTGCAAATCCTTCCGGCGGCTCAAGCACAAAACCCAGGTGTTTCTCTCGCCTTATGGCGACCACTACCGAACGCGGTTGACCCATACGCTGGAGGTTTCTCAAATTGCCCGTACCATCGCTAAAGCGTTGCGGCTCAATGAAGACCTGACCGAAGCCATAGCCTTGGGGCATGACATCGGGCACACTCCCTTCGGGCACGCCGGCGAAAAGGCATTGGATGATCTTCTCGTAGGAGGATTCAGCCATTACAAACAGAGCCTCCGGGTCGTGGAAAAATTGGAGTATGAAGGCAAAGGCTTGAACCTTACCTTTGAAGTCAGGGATGGTGTATCCCGGCATTCCAAGGGCATGGGAGAGATTTTGAATACCGACGCTCAAGCGATGCCCCAAACACTGGAGGGGCAGGTTGTCCGTATTTCGGATGTGGTCGCCTACGTGAATCACGATGTGGATGATGCCCTGCGTGCCGAAGTGATTGATCAGGAAGATATCCCCTCACGACTTTTTAAGACCTTAGGAAAGTACCATGCTTTGCGGATCGATACGATGGTCGATGATGTGATTAAAGCGAGCCTGGCCCTTGGATTGGAAAAAATCGTCATGGGCCCTGAAATCATGGAGGCGGTGACAGAGTTACGCGATTTTTTGTATGAAAGAGTTTATTACAATCCCCATTCCCTGGGTGAGTTGGAAAAGACAGAGAAAATATTAACCGACCTGTACAATCATTTTTTGGAGAATCCGGAAGATTACATCAAGCCCTATCCTGCCGAAGATCCCCTGGAAAAAAGGGTAGGGGATTTTATCGCCGGCATGACGGACAGGTATGCGTTGCGCCTGTACGAACGATTCTTCATGCCCCTCTCCTGGACCATCCTTTAAAAAAGAGGACTCCTCCTCGACTCATTTTTCGATAATTTCCCGCAAGAACTTCATCGCTTCTTCGTCTTTGGTCTTTCCCAACCAGTAGATGAGCCATTTTTTTAGCTCCGGATCCTGTTCTTTTTTGGCGATGTCGATCATGCCATGGATCGCCTTTTTGCTTTTGTTTTGGCCGATGGAAAACAGAATCTGCTCTTTAACTGATTTCTCTTTGGATTGGCGATAAAGAGTGAAAAGGTGATCCAGCATTTCCTCACTTTTTTCTCTTCCCAACCAGAAGATAGCCTGTGATCTGGCTTTAGCGCTAACTTCGTTTTTGGCGATGTCGAAAAGTTTATCCTTTGCCTTTTTGCTCTTGCTTTGCCCAAAAGTATGAATAAGCTGATCCTTGATCTCCTCATCTTTCTCAGAGTCGTACATATCGATCAACGCTTGAAGACCGGCATTGTCTTTCCGCATCTGGCCTAACCAGATAATGGCATTTTTTCTTGTGCTGTCGTCCGGGTCGTTTTTGGCGATATCCAACAGTTTTTTATAGGCTTTGGCATCATTTCTTTTCTGAGAGACCACATAGATGAGCATGTCTTTCAATTGGCGATCTTTGGCTTTGTCGTACAGATCGATCAAAAGATCTGTGGTCGCTTTATCCTTCCTCTGCCCGATCCATATGATGGCCTGTTCCCTGGCACTGGCATCGGCATCATTTTTGGCGATGGCGATCATCTTGTCCAGCACCTTCTTGTCTTTGTACCGGGAAAGGACGTGAATCAATGCTTCTTTTTCTTTGGTATCTTTAGCCGTGTCGTAGATATCGATCAGTACATCGAGGCTTTCCGGATATTTATTTTGGCCCAATAACATGATCGCCTGTTGTCTGACTTTTTTGTCTGGATCGTTTTTGGCGATCTTCACCAATAGAGGAAAGCCTTTCGGGTTTTTGGACCGGCTCAGGATGAAAAGCCCCCGTCTTCTGAGCTTGGCATTCTCATTTTCTAAGACGATCTTTTCCAGTATCGGGTAAGCTTTATCTTCCTCCATGTTCATCAGGGCGTCGAGGGCAACCAGCTTGAGTTCAACCTCAGGATCGACTTCTTCGTCCCCGATACCGCCGAGGATCCCTCCGATAATGCCGCCTTCAATTCCGCCCTCTATTCCTTCAAGAATTACCAGGGCCGGCAGTGTCTCCAATCCCTCCAGGGCGATCACTCCTTCAATCCCTTCCAATGCTTCCAGTTCTTCTATCCCGATGAGGGCTTCCTCCAATTTGAGTCTGTCCAATTCCTCCAGACCTTCGATCTCGTCTATTTCCAATGCTTTGAGATCTTCCAAGCTTTCGAGACCTTCGATCCCTTTGATAGATTCCAGTGCTTTCAGGGATTCCAGGGCCTTCAAACTTTCTAATGATCTCAGAGTTCCGTTGATGTAGAGTCGGAAATCTGGCATTCCCTTTTTAACCAACTCTTCAGCTATCTCCAACCTGAGGACTTTGGCATCGTCGACCCATGGACTTTCCCTATACTGCTTGATCAGCCGATTCAGGTTATCGATGGCCTCCTGTTTGGCCTCGATCTGTTTTTCGAGATTTTTCATCTGATTGCTATACATGTTCTGGCTGTATCCCAGATAGTAAAGGGATCCATCCATGTATTTGCTTTTTTGATACAACTTCATGGCCTTCTGGAAGGCTTCGACAGCTTGCTCCCAACTTTTTTTGTTCACATATTGCTTGGCCAATTCGTAAGCTTGTTTGGCTTGTTCATAGGCTTGCTTCTGTTTTTCTTGTTCGTTGGCTTCCTGGGCGAAAATCGCACCCGTGAAAGTCAAGCACAAAACCAACAGGATGGAAAATAATTTTGCGTATCTCATGATATGCCTCCTTATATTGTCTTTGAAACTTCCAATTCGTAAAGGATCCCTCTTTCTTGGATAAGCTCCTTGATCATCGAAAGCGTGTGGGCATCGTCCCCTTCTTGATTGGCGATTTCTCGGAGGACGAGATCCACATCTTCAAGGATCTCTCTCGTAGAGGGGTCCTCATCCGCGATCAATCTCTTGAGAAGGATGTTCTGGATGATCAAATTGCGGACGATATTTTTGTCTATCGTGATCGTGCCATTTTCAGGGGATGCTGTGTAATTGGCGTATTCGACCAGGACAGGCTTCAGACTCTCGAAATGTTCCTGTATTGAGGGATACAAAGCACTCTGGCTGCCTTCCAGTTGTACTGGGCTGCTCTTGCCGGGCTGAAGAAACGCTATTCTCCCGAGGAAAAATCCCACGGTAAACACGATGAGCAGGGCAGCTGAGGCGTATGCCCATCTGGGGTACAAGAGAAAACTCTTTTTCTTGCGCTCTTTGCCTTGGATCCTGACATCGATTGTGTTCCAGCAATTTTCCCAATTTGCCTCGGGGACATCGTCGGTTTTTGTCTCATCCAAAACCTGGAAGACCTTTTTGGTGTATGCGAATTCCTCTGCACATTCGGCACATTCCTTGATGTGCACCATAAGATTTTTAGCATCGTTTTCTCCCAGCTCACCATAAAGGTGTAAAACGATTTTTTCCCTATATTTTTTGCATGCCATAGTCATTCTCCCACAGATATTTTTTCAAGGGACTTCTAATGGCTGATACCGCCCGGAAGAGTTGTTTTTTCACGCTTCCCTCCGAGCAGTCGAGATATTCGGCGATTTCTTTGATGCTGAATTGTTGGTAGTGCTTGAGGATGAAGACCATCCTCTGCCTGGGTGATAGCCCCTCCACGAGATGGTTTATTTTCTCGCGAAGCTGTTCGAGCCCAATAGTATGTTCTGGGTTGGAATGATTGCTCCCGATCGTTTTCTCCCATTTGTCCCAGTCCGAGAAATCCTCTTTTTTGTTTTTCTTTTTTCGCAGATAATCGATGCTGCAGTTGATGCCGATCCGGTAGATCCAAGAGGAAAAGTTGGTCTCGTTTTCGATCTTGTATTTGTCCAGGTAGTTGTATGTTTTGATAAAGGTTTCCTGGAGGATGTCTTCGGCATCCTCTTTGTTTTTCGTATACTGGTAAGCCAGCGAGAAGATTCGTTTTCGGTTCTGTTCAAAAAGCATACGAAATGCCTCCGTGTTGCCCTGTTGGGCCGATTGCACAATAGCTCTTTCAGTCATTTTTTGTATTTCACCTATCAAAACGCAAAAAACTCCATTTTAGTTGACAATTAATTGAGGGACAGTATACTCTTTCACCAATTTCCCAGATATCAATATTAATTAAGTGAAAGAGTATACTGTCCCCAAATTTAATTTGTTACGGTTTTCCAGACTCTCAGGAGATTGCCGCCAAGGATTTTTGCGATATCCTCATCCGCATATCCCCTTTTTTCCAATCCACTTGTGATATTCGGATAGTCCTGTGCGCCTCGAATCCCGACAGGAGAGGGCGTGCGGGGATACATGTCTGCTCCGAGACCAACATGGTCCACGCCAGCGATTTTGACCGCATGGTCGATATGATCGAGCACATCATCAATCGTTGGTAGATTCTCCATGGGCCAATCCTGTCCCGCTCTGAGGTGCTCTATAGCGATCCGAGCATCCAGATCTTCAATTTGAGGTGCTCTCTTGAACCAGGGTTGGCTAATGGCTTGAAGATTTTCCATGGCTTTGTTGTATTCAGGCGTCAGGAAGGGAAGGACAAATACGATCCCGATAACCCCTCCATTTTTGCCGAGGGCTCGTAGCATCTCGTCGCTCATGTTGCGATGATGGGGATTAAGAGTGCGACAGCCGGAATGAGAGGCAATAACCGGATCCTCGGTTGTTTCCAACACGTCGAAAAAAGTTTCATCCGAAACATGGGAGATATCGATAACCATCCCGATTTGATTCATCTCCTTGATGACCTTTCTCCCGAGTTCATTTAAGCCTCCCCATTTTGGCTTATCTCCGCTGGAGTCCGCCCATCCGTGGCTTATGTTGTGCGTGATAGTCATGGAGGAGATCCCGAGTCCATGGAATTTACGCAAAAGTTCTAGGTCGTCCTCGATGGCATGCCCCCCTTCGATCGCGAGAGGCATCGCGATTTTTCCTGCTTTCACGATGCGCTCAACATCCGCACCAGTCCGGGCCAGCTCGACAGAATCAGCATTTTTAGCGATGGCCTTTTTCATTGCTTCGATCAATTGAAAAGCCTGTTGGGCGCATTTATCTGGATAAAGGAAATTCTGAACAAAAAGAGCAACCGTCTGTACATCAACATGACCTTCCTTTAATCTCGGAATATCCACGTGACCGACAGGAAGGCGATCGCCGATGTCCAGCTTTTCATACAAGACCCTGTAGACCAGGTCGTTGTGGCAATCCCAAACGAGAGCTTTGCGATGAAGCTTATCCACATCGTCCTGGCAGAAAGAAGTGATATTGATAATGAGGAATAAAAACATGCATAGAGAAAAAA
>DAOWCB010000336.1 GCA_030633795.1 Candidatus Aminicenantota bacterium
AAACTATTCTGGAAAATAAGAAACAGACTTATATTTTCTGGCGTTTTTTTTAGCAACTTCGATGGCACTTGGACTTAAATCACTTGCAAGAATCCGCGTATGATCAGAGTTCATCGCAAGCGCTACACAAATATTGCCAGAACCCGTTCCCATATCGATGATGGTTAATTCCTCATTCAATTCCTGCAGATTATGGATATATTCCAAAGCAACTCTTGTCAATAATTCCGTTTCTTCCCTCGGTATCAGAGTATCCTGTGTGCAGAATAGCGTTAATCCCATAAATGTTGCTTGTCCGGTAACATATTCCTGGGGAATTTTTGTACGTTTGCTAATTTTCTTCTTTTCCATTATCCATTAATAGTATTTAGGAATAAAAATATCACACACAGCAATAAGAGGTCAATGACGTCCAACATAATTAAGGGGTCGGGTATCCCGGTACCTAACTATTAAGAGGATTTTTGGGCGGTGATAAGGCGGGGGATGCCGTTTAAATCCTTGAAATAATCGACTCCCACCCAACCGTTCCCGAAAAGGTTCAAAACATCATCCTGTTGCCCGAAACCCATCTCCATGCATAGATACCCCCCTTGTTTGAGAAATTTTAGTGCGCCAGAAACAAGCTTTTCGATTATCTCCAATCCGGTTTTTCCAGAAACGAGCGCCTTTTTGGGCTCATGAAGCCGGATGTCGTCATGAAGGGTTTCCCATTGGTCTTCCTGCACATACGGAGGATTCGAAACGATAAAATCACATTGCCCCTCCAGACGAAGCTCCCTCAATGCAGAAAACAGATTTCCTTTCAAAAAGGCAATACGCGTTACTTTATGCAGAGATGCATTCAACCGGGCTGTTTTCAGCGCTTTAGGGGAGATATCTGTTGCCAGTATTTGGGCCTTAGGAAGCTCCTTAGCCAGAGATACAGCAATATTGCCCGCGCCTGTCCCTATATCGACTATAAGTTCCTTCCTTCTTGATGAGAGTTCGATGACCTTCTCGACGAGAAGCTCTGTTTCAGGCCGAGGGATCAATACTCCAGGAGTAACTTTGAACAGCAGGCTCCAGAACTCTTTTTCTCCGACAACTTGGGCCAAAGGTATTCCCTGTTGTCTTTTGAGCACCAGTCCATAAAACTGTTGCACCTTCGATTTTGAAACACGTCTGTCGGGATCAGAATAAAACATCTCTTCGGATATGGCCAAACTCTTGAGGAGTAAGACTTTCGATTCGACGGCGGCATCGGGATAATTTTTAAGGAGAGACTTCGCTTTTGTGTAGAGTTCCTTAATCGTACTCAATGGCCGTTCTCAGATCAGGAGGATTCTAGATGATCTCCCATATTCTGAGCCTGGTAGCGGACGATCATAGCCTGGACGATTTCATCCAGTGCCCCATCGAGAACACTTTCGAGCTTGTGAAGGGACAAATTCAGCCGATGGTCGGTCACACGGGATTGGGGGAAATTATAGGTTCTGATCTTTTCGCTTCTTTCCCCTGTCCCGACCTGCAGTTTCCTATCCTTGGCGATCTGTGCGTCCTTTTCCTGTTGGGCTTTGTTCAGCAGCCGCGAACGGAGTATTTTCAGGGCCTTATCCTTGTTGCGATGCTGGGATTTTTCATCTTGACAGGATACGACCATTCCTGATGGTTTGTGTGTGATCCGAATGGCCGTGTAATTCCGGTTGACACTTTGGCCTCCTGGGCCCGAGGCTCCGAAGGCCTCTATTCTCAGATCCTTGGGATCTATCTGGATGTCCACTTCGCCAGCCTCTGGAAGTACGGCAACAGTGATCGTCGATGTGTGAATCCGGCCGCTGGCCTCTGTTTGGGGAACGCGCTGCACACGGTGCACACCGCTTTCGAATTTAAGCATGGAATAGACTTTGTTCCCACGGATGTTAAAAATGATCTCTTTGAAACCACCTATCGGGGAGATACTCGTGTTCAAAACATCGGTTTTCCAGCCTTTGTTTTCGGCGTAGCGGGAGTACATACGGAAAAGGTCTTGGGCGAAAAGTGAGGCCTCGTCCCCCCCAGCTCCCGCACGAATTTCCATGATGACATCTTTTTCATCATTGGGATCTTTGGGCAACAGTAAAATTTGAATTTCTCCGCGCAGAATTTTTCTTTTCTCTTCCAGTTCTTTCAGCTCCGCCTCAGCCAATTCCTTCAAGTCTGGTTCATCGCTGGAATCAGAAAGGATTTCCTCGGAATCTTTGATATCTTTGAGAACTTTTTTGTATACCTCGAACTTTTTGACAACAGGCTCCAATTCGGCCCGTTGTTTGGAAATCTTACGGATTTTTTGGGGGTCGGAAACTAAGGCAGGATCAGCTAAAGATTCGGTGAGTTGGTGGTATTTTTCCTCTATATTCTCTAGTTCTTGACGCATTTCGTTTATTTTTTGAAATCAGCATATTTTTTCCTGAACTTTTCCACACGACCTGCGCTATCGATGAACTTCTGCTTACCGGTAAAAAAGGGATGGCATTGGGAGCAAATCTCTACACGGATTTCTTTTTTGGTAGACTGGGTTTCAAAGGTGTTGCCACAGGCACATATCACGGTGCATTCCACATAATCCGGATGAATGTCTTTTCTCATCTCTATCACTCCTCACTGGGATGTTCATTATAACAAATAACATCCCCACGGACAAGACCGATCACAGGCCGAATAGATTCTTTTTTATAACTACAAACCAAAACACC
>DAOWCB010000161.1 GCA_030633795.1 Candidatus Aminicenantota bacterium
CACATTCGGTCACCATTCCATGCCCTGGGGGGATATTCAGTTTAGCACAACGCATTCCTCCAGGAAGAAGAAATTGGAAAGAAAAAAATAGAAATTCCAAATGTTATTTATAACATTAATCATCTGTGTTTCTGCTTCTTTGTTATTCACTTACATTGCTAAAAAATTAAACATTTCTGTTGTGGTGGGATTGATTGTCAGCGGAATCATCTTGGGATCTCCTCTGGCAAAAAACATCCTTTTCAAATCTGATACGGAAATCATCACAAAGCTAGGAGATTTGGGATTTTTCCTATTGATGTTCCTAGCTGGGATGGAAATTTCCTGGTGTATGCTGTATGAAGAAAGGAAAGAAGCCGCCACCATCGCTTTTTTTGCTGCCCTCTCTCCTTTTGTGTTGGGATTTTCGATCTTCCTTATACTCGGATATTCCGTCTATGCTGCTCTTGCCATTGGCATCTGTATGGGGATAACGGCTGAGGCCACAAAAGCCAGAGTCCTTCTGGAGCTTAACAAAATTGATACCAAAATCGGATCGATCATGATGGGAGCAGGGATAATCGATGACATCCTCGGACTTTCAGCGTTCGCTTTGATAAGCTTTTTATTCACGAGCAAATTTGCGACCAAGGAATTTATTCACACCTTGGTAGCTCTATTTGCGTTTTTTTTGGGCATCCTCGTCCATAGATTCATTGGACGAGAAAAGTCTCTCATTGCTCATGCGGAAAAGTTCATTTTGACTCTGGTTATTCCTTTTTTTTTCATCGCTATGGGGATAAATTTCAGCTTTTCATCCTTGATCCTGAAGCCTTGGTTGTTCCTGTTGATAATATCGATTGCCCTGTTTGGGAAAATAGTCGGGACCATGCTTGCCAAGCCTTTCCTTAGACTGACATGGAAACAGCTTTATCTCGTGGGATGGGGAATGAACAGCCGTGGAGCAGTGGAAATCGCTATAGCCTTCATGGCCTTCCGCACGAATCTTATTTCCCTACAGATCTATTCGGGTTTGGTCGTTATGGCTCTTACGACAACCTTGATCTTCCCGTTTATACTCAGGGGATTGATTAAAAAAGACCCTCAGATAATGGGGGAACCTTCAAACTGCAAACTAAGCCCCAAGTACAAAACCGAATCATGAATGACTTAAAAGTCATATCTGCTGCACTCAGCACTGCCTCACTTAGCCAAATCCATGGGGAAATCAGAGAAAGCCATTGGGCTAAAATCACGCTTTCTTTGTCTTCTCTCCTAGGGGTGATTTTTGTCCAGCTTGTCCCGATTCCTAATATTCTTGACAATATATTGGTAAGCATCATCGCAGGGATACAGAAATTCAGGGGACACGTTACCGATTTTAAAACAAATCGGTACATGTCCCCAATTTCTGGCAATGAATCCCTTGATTTTAAGCTTGTACATAAATAATTCAGGTTAGGA
The DNA here is from genome assembly GCA_030633795.1 of Candidatus Aminicenantota bacterium. Taxonomy (GTDB): domain Bacteria; phylum Acidobacteriota; class Aminicenantia; order Aminicenantales; family Aminicenantaceae. The sequence continues at coordinate 1,444 of DAOWCB010000161.1, forward strand.
GAACAAAATGAGAAAGTGGAAATGCACGGTGTGCGGTTATATTTATGACGAAAACAAAGAGAGTATCCCGTTCGAAGAATTTCCCGCAGATTGGACATGCCCTCAATGCGGGGCGCCAAAATCAGCCTTCCAGATCATCGAAGGTGAGGACACAGCCAAACAAGGGAAATCTACTGTCGCAGAAAAAATCATAGAACAACTTGTCGCCTACGGAGTAAAGAGAGTCTTTGGCATTCCAGGAGATTCCAACCTCCCATTAACAGAAGCCATTCGAAAGAATCCGAATATCGACTTAGTGCTCACCCGACACGAACAAGCAGCAGCCTTTATGGCATCGGCCCATGCCAAACTCACAGGAGAGATCGGCGTCTGCATGTCCATTGCTGGTCCAGGCGCAACAAATCTGATCACGGGAATCGTCGATGCAGCCTCGGATAGAGCTCCTGTTCTTGCACTTCTCGGACAAGTGCCGGAGGTCTTCCTAGGCAGCGAATCCTTACAGGAGATTGCAGAGGTTGACATATTCAAGACCTTCTGTGTTTACGCCGAGCAGATCAGTGCTGCCGGTCAAGCTCTGAATGTCGTCAATCTCGCGATCAAAAAAGCCTATGCTTCTCCAGGCCCTGCGGCTTTGAGTCTCCCGACAGATGTTTTGGCTAAGCCGTTGGACGAGCCTATCTGGCCTCCAGAAGCTCATCTTTTCAAACCTGATCTTCACCCGGGAGAAGCTGTCAAGGAGGCTGCCGAATTGATCGCCAAGAGCAACCGGCCAATCCTGTTCGCAGGTTGGGGCGCCCGCCATTGCGGACCTGAATTGCTTGAACTAGCCCGCTATATCGGAGCACCTATCGTCACAACATCCCGAGCTAAAGGAATAGTCCCAGAATCGGACGAACTCGTCCTCGGTGTTTTAGGATCGATCGGCAACCGATTTGCCCCTAAAATCGTGGCTCAATCGGATTTGATCATCATTCTGGGAAGCGGTTTCAGACAGCGCAATCTTGTCCCGAATATCGATGTGATACAGGTGGACATCGATGCCACGCGAGTGGGCAAAACATTCCCCGTCAATATAGGGATTGTGGGAGACGCCCATCGAGTCATCGAAATGTTGAAAGAGGTTGCGAAATCAAGGAAAATAGATCCTGATTTTCTTAACGCCATCCAATCCGCAGATAAACAGTACAAGGATTTACTCTACCAGGACTCAAAAAAGATACAGAAACCGATTCATCCTGGAGCCGTGATTCAAGCCTTGAAACAAAAGGCCACCAACGATGCCATCATTTGTTCGGATGTGGGAGATCATACCTATTGGTTCTACAAGCGCTTTATCTGTGAAAAACACCAGACTTTTTTGTGCGCCAACATGGCAGGCATGGGATTTGGAGTACCCGCAGCAATCGCCTGCCAATTTGCACAACCAAACAGGCAAGTCATCGCTATAACAGGAGATGGAGGATTCGGGATGGCAGGAATGGAGTTTATGACCGCTGTTTATAACAAACTCCCGATCACGGTAATCGTGTTTAACGATGGCAAACTGAAAAACATAAAAAAAGAACAAGAAAGTTATGGTTATCCAGAGTACAGAGTGAGTTTCACCAATCCGAACATGGCAGAGATGGCCAACTCTTCAGGTGCATTGGGAGTCCGGGTCTCAGATCCCGAAAAGCTCGATACAGCCATAACTGAAGCTCTAAACTCTTCCAAACCTGCAATTGTCGAGGTCATGGTCGATCCTGAAATATACATCAAAGCTGTCTTCCGATAGAGCACGCTAAAGCTTGACAGGAGAGTGGGAAATTTATACCGTAATTTCGCCAATTCGATAAAAGGAGGCCGAAATGTCAAAAGTGCCCGATACACAAGAGAATGTACAAAAATGCATTTGTGGAGGTTGCCCTTCCTATGATGATTGCATGAGAGATAACAATGAAATTTTGTATTGTGCAAAGGAAAAGAGTGCATGTGAAGTGCCGAGGAACGGGTGTTTGTGCGGTGCATGCCCTCTTGTTGCAGAATTCGGCCTGGATAAAATGTACTATTGCGTTTTGGGTTTTACCGAATAGACAAAGGAGGGATACCCGATGTCGTTTTTTCTGATAAAATCCATTCTCGCCCTATTTTTGCTGGCTGCAGCTGTGGGTGCAGTTACAAGCATGCTCACTATGATGGGAAAGGCCGAAAAAAAAATCAGCCCCAAAACTTTGCGGAAAATACACATTATCTCTGGCCGTCTCTTCCTCCTTCTCCTTCTTCCCCTCTTTTTCTTGGGACTTAGGTATTGGGCTAAGATCGGAGATCAAGCTTCTGTGCGGGCAGTGTTCCATGCTGTATTGGCATTGGGCCTCATCATCATTTTTCTGCTCAAGGTGGCCATCGTCAAATTCTACAAACAATTCCTTCGATTCGCTCCTGTCATGGGAATACTGGTCTTTGGTTTTGCTTTTGTCGTGTTCAGCGTTTCGGCGGGATTCTACGCTGTAAGAGCATTAAGCACCGATCCAACCTCATCTGAGGAGATCAATACTGCTCCATCTGAAATCATCGGGAGTGCAGACCAGGGAGCTTCTTTTTACAACGCAAATTGTCTCTCCTGCCACAATGCTGATACAGAAGATAAAAAGGTCGGTCCCGGGCTTAAAAATTTATTTAAAAAGGAAAAATTGCCCTATAGTGACCGTCCGGCAACCGTTGAAAACGTCAAGCAACAGCTCATCCGGCCTGCGTTGGTCATGCCATCTTTCACCAAGTTGAGCGAACAGGAAATGGCAGATCTTATCGCCTATATCAAAACCTTGTGATCCTAATTCCTAGTATTTTTATAGAGTAAATTGACATGAATTTATTTTTAGTCTAGAATAGTCAAAAATTCCAAAGGATAAAAGAACGTGAAGAAATTTTGGCGGTGCCATGTCTGTAACGATATCCATTTTGGAGTCAATCCTCCTGAGGTATGCCCGACATGCCTGGTCGAAAAAGCCTTCGTGGAGATTTCATCTGAGGAAGCAAAAAAAATCCAAGGCCTATCAGAGATCACTATGAACGAAGTCGACTTCAGAAAAGCCATTGAAAAATTTGCAGAAGGAAACGAATTCCAAGTCAATCCAGATCAAGAAAAAGTGGAAACTCTGTTGGAGGGGATATTCAACTGTGAGAAGAATCACGGAATGAAATTCTGCCCTTGCCGTCTGACCACAAAAAATATCAAAGAAGACCTGAAGCTCGTGTGCCCTTGCAATTTTAGGATTCACGAAACATACAAGGACA
>DAOWCB010000105.1 GCA_030633795.1 Candidatus Aminicenantota bacterium
ATTCTATCGGTTGCACCTATCTGATGTACACGTGTGCGGAAGCGACGAGGTCTTACGAAATCAAGACGTTGGTAAGCCTTAATCCTATCATGGTGGATGGAACAGGAATGTGTGGTGCGTGCCGTGTGACCGTCGGCGGTAAAACAAAATTTGCCTGTGTGGATGGGCCGGATTTTGATGGTCATTTGGTAGATTGGGATGAACTTTTTATGAGGAGGAAGTCCTATTTCGATGATGAAATCCATTCCATGGGTTATTGGGAAAAGAAAAATTTCCCCTAAAGGTTTAAACAGGAAAGAGTGAAAAATGGCCGAGAATAAAAAAGAAATGCCACCCGAGCTCAAGGAAAAACTGCGGGCTGGTTTTAACCAGGATTGGCGCAAGGATCTCAGAAAATCGTTTCCTATGAAGGAACGCATGAAGATAAAGCGCCAGAAGATGCCTGAGAGAGACCCCGATGAACGGAATCAGGATTTCTTCGAAGTCAACCGAGGTTTGAATGCCAAGGCTGCCATCGCTGAAGCCAAGAGATGTTGGGATTGTGCCAATCCGCAATGTGTGAAGGGTTGTCCCGTGGGTATCGATATCCCGGCGTTCGTCAAAATGATTGAGATTGGTGATTTTGATCAAAGTGTTCGCAAGATCAAAGAGACCAATGCCCTTCCTGCCATTTGCGGGCGGGTCTGCCCTCAGGAAATCCAATGCGAAGAGGTTTGTAACCTGAAAAAAGCGACTGGGACGCCGGTTGCCGTCGGAAAGTTGGAACGAGTTGTGGCCGATTACGAGAGGAATAAGGGAGATGTGTTTATTCCTTCCTTGCCGCCATCTACAGGAAAAAAAGTGGCGATCATTGGATCAGGACCTGCGGGATTGACCGTTGCCGGAGATTTGGCCCTCAAAGGACACCAGTGCACGATTTTTGAAGCTCTTCATGTTCCTGGTGGTGTGTTGTGGTACGGGATCCCGGAATTTAGGCTTCCGAAAAAAATCCTGGAAGCCGAGGTGGATTATCTGCAGAAGCTGGGTGTTGAACTGAGAAAAAATTTTGTCGTGGGCTTGACGGCTACCCTTGAAGATTTGAAAAAAGAAGGTTTCGATGCCTTTTTTGTCGGGACGGGTGCCGGATTGCCGAATTTCATGAGGATACCCGGTGAAAATTTGGTCGGCGTTTATTCGGCCAACGAATACTTGACACGGGTTAATTTGATGAAAGCCTCTGAATTTCCTGAATACGACACGCCTGTTTATTTGGGAAAAAATGCCGTCGTTCTTGGCGGAGGAAACGTAGCCATGGATTCGGTGCGAATCGCAAAGCGTCTGGGTGCCGAGGAATCGACCATTGTGTACCGCCGCTCGAGGGTGGAAATGCCTGCCAGGATCGAGGAAGTGCATCATGCAGAGGAAGAAGGAATCAAGTTCCATTTTCTGACCACTCCCACGCGGTTTATCGGAGGCGATAAGGGCCACGTTAAAGCCATGGAATGCATACAGATGGAACTGGGAGAGCCTGATGACTCCGGACGGCGCCGGCCCATTCCGATCGAAGGATCGGAATTCATCATGGAGGCAGACCTGGTCGTTGTCGCGATCGGAAACAGCCCCAACCCCTTGATTCCTCGAACCACACCCCAGCTCAAAGTGGGAAGATGGGGAAATATCGAAGTCGATTGGGATACCATGGAGACCAGCATGAAGGGTGTTTACGCCGGTGGCGATATCATTCGTGGAGGAGCGACTGTTATTCTGGCCATGGGAGATGCCAGAATTGCAGCCAATGAGATGGATAAGTATCTCCAAAACCATAGAAAAAAATGAGGTTCTGATGTCTTGGGTAGATGATTACAAAAAAAAATTGGTGACAGCTGAAGAAGCGGTCTCTGATATCAAGAGCAACGACCGCATTTACATAAGCGGCAACGCAGCCACCCCATATGTGCTGTTGAATGCTTTGGCTGAGAGAAAGGACAACCTGAACGATGTTGAACTTGTTCATGTTCTTCTTCTTGGAGAGGATCCGCTATCAAAGCCAGAAATGGAGGGACATTTCCGCCATAATTCTTTGTTTGTGGGGCCCGCAGATCGAAAAGCCATAAACGAGGGAAGGGCTGATTATATCCCGATTTTTCTCCACCAAATTCCCAATCTTTTTTATTCCGGCCAAATGCCGATCGATGTGGCCATGCTTCATCTCTCTCCCCCCGATGAACACGGTTTCATGAGCTATGGCGTTGAGGTCCTTGCTTCCAAAGCGGCCGCCGAGATGGCCAAGATTGTCATTGCTCAGGTTAACGAGAAAATGCCGCGCGTATTGGGAGATTCTTTTATTCATGTCTCGCGTGTTCACAAGATAGTCGAGATTTCCGAGGATCTTCCTCAATTGAAGAAAAAACCATTTACCGAGGTTGAACGCAAGATCGGCCATTTAATCGCAGACTTGATCGAAGATGGTTCCACCCTCCAATTGGGCATCGGCGGGATCCCGGATGCGGTTTTGTCTGCTCTCAAAGGACGAAAGGATTTGGGGATTCATACGGAAATGGTATCGGACGGTGTGATGGAGGCTATCGAAGCGGGGATCATCACTGGAGCTAAAAAAACCTTCCATCCTTACAAAGTGATTTTGACGTTCATTCTGGGATCGATCAAGCTTTATGAATTTGTGGATAATAATCCCACTTTTGAGGCACATCCAACCGATTACACTAATCATCCATTCAAGGTTGCTCAGAACGATAATATGATCGCCATAAATTCGGCGGTCGAAGTGGACATTTCAGGCCAGGTTTGTTCCGACTCGATCGGGACTTATATTTACAGCGGTTTTGGCGGCCAAGTGGATTTCATCAGAGGTGCCGTTCACTCAAAAGGAGGAAAACCCATCATCGCGTTGCCTTCCACGGCAAAAGATGATGAGATGTCGCGGATTGTCCCTTTTCTCAAAAAAGGGGCAGGGGTCGTGACCACCCGTGCCGATGTTACATACGTGGTGACGGAATACGGCGTGGCCTATCTCCATGGCAAAAACCTCCAGGAAAGGACAAAGGCGCTCATCGACATCGCCCATCCAAAATTTAGGGATGATTTGATCAAAGAAGCAAAAGACAGGAACCTCCTGTCCTGATCGCTATTGTGATGCGTCAAACTGGACTATTCCCGACAGAAAAGGGACATATCGGCACGGATGAATCTGGCAAAGGGGATTATTTCGGGCCCCTCGTTGTGGCCGGAGTTTATGTTCCGGATGAGCAGCAGGAAGTGTTGCGGGAACTGGGGGTGAAAGACAGCAAAAGGTTTTCGGATAACAGCGTTAGGAAAATGGCGGATCTGGTCAGAAAGGGATATAAACATTCTGTTGTGGCCATAGGACCGGAAAAATATAACGAACTTTACGCTAAGCTGAGAAATCTGAATCGCCTTTTAGCGTGGGCTCATGCCAGGGCTATTGAAAATATCCTTGAAGAGGTTGCGTGTATCCAAGCGATCACAGACCAGTTTGGGGATAAGCTGTTTGTGGAAAATGCCATGATGAAGAAGGGGAGAAATATCGAATTGATCCAAAGGCCAAAGGCCGAAGAGGATTTGGCTGTGGCAGCCGCTTCGATCCTGGCGCGAGCAGAATTTCTCAGGCGATTGTATTTTCTCTCACAAGATTTCAAAATCGACCTACCGAAGGGTTCCTCTCCAAAATCCGAGGAGGTGGGATTGGAACTGATGAAAAAGCATGGCGCGGATGTATTGGGCAAAGTGGCCAAAACACACTTTAAACTCACTCCCCGTATCTTGAATTTAGCAAAAGAAAAGTAAGAAGTATAAAGGATTTGGATATGCTTCCAAATTGGAGATAGCGATGGGAGAAAAAACGAAGCATTTGTATTTTGATAATCCGTATCAGGTCAGATTTGAAGCCAATGTGGTCAAGAACCTTTCTCATGAGGGGAATCCAGCCATTGTCCTCGATAAGACCTGTTTCTATCCAGAGGGCGGAGGACAACCCGCAGATAAAGGGACTCTTGACGGGATTCCTGTCATCTATGTTTTTGAAAAGGATGATCAGGTCATTCATGTGCTCGAAAAGGACGTCTCTTCGGATGCTGTGAAAGGTGAAATCGACTGGAACACTCGATTTGATCATATGCAACAACACGCCGGCCAACACATTCTTTCCCAGTGTTTTGTCCAGCTTTTTGATGCTGCTACCCGCTCGTTTCATATGGGGGAGGAAACATCAACGCTCGAAGTGGATATGCGGAATATGAGCGAGGAGAAAGCAGAACGAGCTGAAAGGCTTGCAAATGATTTGATTTTCCAAAACAAGGAAATAAAAACTCGTTTTTACCGGGATGAAGATATTGCCAACGTCCAGTTGAGAAGGCCCCCTAAAAAGACAGGGGATATAAGGGTGGTTGAAGTGTCGGATTTTGATCACACTGCCTGTGGAGGAACCCATCCGCGAAGCACGGGTGAGATTGGTCCGATCAAAATTTTAAGATGGGAGAGGATCCGAGACAATGTGCGGCTGGAATTCATCTGTGGAATTCGAGCTCTGCAGGATTATGCCCGAAAACATCGGGATCTGAAAACTTTGTCCAAAAGCCTGACTGTCGATGATAAGGAAGTCGTTTTGTCCTTTGAAAAAATCAAGTCCGATCTCAAAATGCAGAAAAAGATAAACCGCAAAATGCAGGAGAAAATCATTCAGCATGAGGCTGTTGATATTATGCAAAAGGCCGAGGGAAAGCTCATCAAGCGGATTTTTACCGATAGATCTCAAGATGAGATCAGGCTTCTGGCCCTCCTTACCATTAGGAAGGGGGAATTTGTCGCGCTTTTTGGTCTTAAAAATGGAGAGAGGGTACATGTTTTCCTCGCCTGTTCTGAGAGTCTCGGTTTGGATATGCGAGAGCTTGTGCCGGTTGTTTCTCCTCTGATCGAGGGCAAGGGAGGAGGAAGGCCTTCTCTGGTCGAGATTTCTGGAGAGAAAAAAGAAAACCTCGAACAAGCGCTCGAAAAGGCCTATCAGCACATAAGCGAAAAGCTATAGTCGATGATGACCTCGCTGTTTTCCCATTAAGCATGCCCTCCGTGCCCTTCTCGGCCCCTGCGTAACTTCACATGTTTACTCCTAGTCTTTGAAACCTTATCCTCTGTTTATCCGGATCCCTCACCATTTATGCAGCCGTGCTCAATACAGCCTCGCCGTCGGATTCCCTCGAAGAACGATTCGGGAAGGCTAGATCCTCAATGGCGCTGCGGACATACCTAATGGGAATGATTGCTATCCTGTATCTTGCTTTATTCGTATCTGAGCGCGACGATGGGGTCGAGTTTGGCGGCCTTCTGGGCTGGGAATATCCCGAAAAAGATGCCGACCGAAACGGATACAGCAAAGCCCAAAATAACTGACCAACCTGTCACTGAGGCGGGAAGAGGCGTAGTGGATTTGACCAATAGAGCGATCCCAAAACCGACCAAAATGCCGATCATCCCTCCTGTTGCGGTCAGAAAAACTGCTTCGATCAGAAACTGCTTTAGGATATCTCCTGAGCGGGCTCCGATGGCTTTACGGATCCCGATCTCTCTTGTCCTTTCTTTCACAGATACCAACATGACGTTCATCACGCCGATCCCTCCCACAAGCAAGCCTATGGAGGAGATCACGATCATCACCAGG
>DAOWCB010000257.1 GCA_030633795.1 Candidatus Aminicenantota bacterium
GGAAAGTAAGAGGTCGCCAGGACCCATGTGAGCAGGATAAATATCACAAACCAACTGGAATCGATGTGGATGTCTATCCCGAAAATCTTTCCTACCTTCCAAGAATGTTTCATATATGATCTTAAAACTTAATGAATTTTATGCCTACAGTCTGACCATTTTTTCGATGGCACCTTTCGCCCTCTGGCTTGTTTCAAGAGGCACTTCTACTTTGTATTTCATGTCTTCAAGCGAAGCGAGTACTTTGTTCAGATCGATTTTTTTCATGTTCGAACAGTGGGCAAAATCTTTGACGGGAAAAAAATTCTTATCCGGGTTCTCTTTGCTCATTCTATAAATAATTCCTGCCTCAGTCCCGATGAGGATATCCGCTTTTGTCGTGATCCTGGCTTCCTTGATCATTTTTCCGGTTGACAAAACCTTATCGGCAATATCGATAACCTCTGGCCTGCACTCAGGATGAACCCATAGTTCTGCTTCAGGCAACTGTTCTTTTTTTTCTCTCACATGCCCAAGTCTAATGTTGTTATGGACATAACAATATCCATCCCAAGGAATGATTTTCTTCTTCGTAAAACGCGCCACATAAGCGGCAAGGTTTTTGTCAGGAGCAAAAAGAATTTCGTCTCCCTCTACCGCTTCCACAACCTGAACGGCATTGGAGGAAGTGCAGCAGATATCACTCTCCGCCTTAACCTCCGCAGACGTGTTCACATAAGAAACAACTTTTCTTCCGGGGTATTGTTTTTTCCAATCCCTCAGCTCTGATGCTGTGATCATGTCAGCCATCGGACATCCTGCGCCGAGGTCAGGCATGAGGACAGTTTTGTCGGGAGACAATATGGCCGCGGTTTCCGCCATGAAGTGAACACCGCAAAAAACAATCACTTCTTCCTCTAGTTTCGCGGCTTCTTGGCTCAATTGCAAAGAATCACCCAAAAAATCTGCCACATCCTGAACCTCGTCGATTTGATAATTATGGGCTATAATGACGGCATTCCGCTCCTTTTTGAGTTGTTCGATCCTTTTCGCAATTTCAGATTTATTCACCTTTTTTCTTTCTCCTCTATTCCCGAATCTTTTTGACATAAGCCTTGAAGACATCTTCCTCTTGTTCAATTCCTAGAAATTCTTGGCCTGTTTGCCTGCACCAGGCCGGCATATCCTCAAGAATCCCTTTATCGGTAGAGAGAACTTCCAAGACTTCTCCGATTTTCATCTGCTTTATCTTCTGGGCAGTCTGTATGATCGGCATCGGGCACAACAGTCCATAACAATCAAGAGTATGATCTGCTTTCATCTCTTCCAGCTCCTATCAATATCCCTTTTGCGATGTAATATCTCAGAATCGTGGTTTCGTGGCGCCGCAGTGAGGACAATCGTCTTCTTTTTTATTCATAGGCTTGTGGCACTCCAGACATTCCTCGAGCTCGACATAACAACTCCCACAAGTACTTTCCAATCCTTCGATCGGCCCTTCACAGTATGGACAGGCACAAGAGTCCTTCTCTTTCGATTCTTCTGGTTTCTCAGGGGAACTTGCCGGACTTTCTGCTCCTTTCTGCCTCTCCTGATAATTTTCGATGGCTTTATGCAGAGCGTCTGCACCCAGATTGGAACAGTGCATCTTGTTCTTAGGCAATCCTCCCAGTTCCTCGGCAACACTCTCGTTGGTGATTTGAAGAGCTTCTTCAATGGTTTTTCCGATGGCCATTTCGCTGACCATGCTGGAGACCGCGATGGCGGCACCACAACCGAATGTCTGAAATTTCACATCTGCGATGCGGTTATCCTCGACTTTTACGTAAAAAGTCATCATGTCTCCGCAAACAGGATTTCCCACCTGTCCCATCCCATCTGCATCTTCCATGGTTCCGACGTTTCGGGGATTTTGGAAATGGTCCATAACTTTATCGCTGTAAATCATTTTTCTTTCTCCTCTAAATATTGGGTGTAAAGGGGAGACATTTTTCTCAGTCTCTCGATTATCGGGGGAAAGACCTCCAGAAGATAATCGATGTCCTCTGGAGTGGTGTTATCTATCAAACTGAAGACGAGGGAACTTTGAGCCAGTGTATGGTCGATTCCCATGGCTAAAAGAACATGGGAAGCCTTAAGGGCTCGGGAAGTGCACGAAGATCCGCTTGCAGAGGCGATTCCCTGCATGTCCAGATTCAGCAGCATGGACTCTCCCTCTACAAACTCCACACAAAAACTGGCATGATATGGTAGTCTCTGTATAGGATGACCAGTCAAGATGGTATGTTCGATCGATTCGGGAAGTCTTTTTATAAGACTATCTCTCAAGTCCTTCATTCTCTCCACGCGAGACACCATGTTCTGCATCGCTATTTCGGCCGCTTTTCCCATTCCGACTATGGCCGGGACATCCTCTGTTCCAGCCCGTCTTCCTCCCTCCTGAATCCCCCCATCGATAAATGGGAGAATTCTTTTTCCTTTTTTTATGAATAAAGCAGCACTTCCCTTTGGCCCATAGAATTGATTTCCGGCCAAGCTTAACGCATCCACTCCGAGGGCCTTTACATCAACAGGCATATTGCCCACCGCATTCACAGCATCTGTGTGAAGAAGGATATCTCTGCTGCGGCAGATTTTCGCGACCTCTGCCAACGGCTCAATGGTCCCCACCTCTCCATTTGCCAACATGATGGAGACAAGGATCGTTTCTTGGGTGAGAGCTTTTCGAACATCTTCAGGATCGATTTTCCCAAACCTGTCCACAGGAATATGAAAAAAAGTAAATCCCAGCTTTTCAAGAAATTTTGCAGCATTGAGGATCGATTGGTGTTCTACTGAAGAAAGAACGACGTGTTTCCCTTGCTTCTGATGGGCTAAGGCCAGTCCTTTAATGGCAAAATTGTTGGCTTCCGATCCGCTGGCCGTGAAAAAGATCTCGGATGATGCCGCATTGATAAGCTGCGCGACTTTCTCTCGAGCTTCCTGGATGGCCTCTGCGGCCTGCTGTCCGTCAGAATGAAGACTTTGGGGATTGCCGAACTTCTCGTGAAGAAAGGGCAGCATAGCCTCAACAACTTCTGGATGAAGTGGAGTGCCCGCGATATGATCGAGGTAAATCCGTTTCATTGCTAAACGGCAACAACCTCTTGGATTTCAGGAAGTTCTTGTTTAAGCAATCTCTCGATTCCCATTTTAAGTGTCATCTGAGACATCGGGCAACCGCCGCAAGCTCCGGTCAATCTGACCTTAACGACTCCATCCTCCACATCCACCAGTTCAACGTTCCCTCCATCGGCCATGAGCGATGGACGAATTTTGTCCAGTACTTTATCCACTTTTTCTTTCATCGTTTATTCCTCCTCGTTTACATATAATTAATGAATATATTAATTCTCACTCATATTTTTCCAAAATTTTATCCAATTTATTTTGCTCCATAC
>DAOWCB010000293.1 GCA_030633795.1 Candidatus Aminicenantota bacterium
GCTTCTGTCATAAAGCATGCCACCAAGCAAGAAACGTACAGGCCGATAGCCCTCAGCCTGAAAAAATACACGGAGGCCGCAATGGCTGGCAAAAGGGCAATGATAACCATAAACATAATTTTGGGGACAGAATCCTTGTCCTGGAAATGGGGGGATGATTGAATGATAAACGCTTTTTCTGTCACTAGGCACTCTTTTTTCGTTTTTGGCTCATAATTTGGCTCTTTCCCAATCGTATCCAATGGACCAGAGGGATATTTGCCGGGCAGCTGTACTGGCAACTGCCGCACTCCACACAATCGAGCGCGCCCCAGTTTTCGGCATCGGAGAGTTGTTCGTACCGAGCATATTTCATGAGTTGCGTAGGCACAAGGCCCATCGGACAGTGCTCAACACACCGGCCGCACCGGATACAGGAGAATTCCGTGATTGGTTTTGGTGCTGCCCAGGCCAGGATCCCGGAAGTCCCTTTGATAACCGGAACATCCAAAGCCCATTGGGAAAGGCCCATCATCGGGCCTCCCATGATTATCATATTTACATCTTCGCTGAGGCCACCACAGCAGTCTGTCACGGCCTGGAACGGTGTCCCTATACGTACGATGAGATTCTTGGGCTCCTTGACACCGTCTCCGGAAACCGTGAGAGCTCTCTCGTACAGCGGCTTTCCTGTTTTGACCGCGTCCCACACGGCTTTGGCAGTCCCTACATTCTGGACGACCACGCCCACGTCGAACGGAAGCCCTCCCCTCGGAACCTCCCTGCCGAGTAGCGCATAGATCAGGTTTTTTTCTGCCCCTTGGGGGTACTTGGTTTTCACCAGGAAGACATCGGCGGAGTATGGTGCGGCCTTTTGCTGGAGGAGGTCGAAAGCTTTTTTTTTGTTGTCCTCGATGCCCACCAGGATTCGGTCGGCTCCCGTGGCGATCCGCACGAGTTCGGCACCCTTGAGGATCTCATCCGGGTACTCCATCATCAGGCGATAATCGGCCGTCAAAATGGGTTCACACTCACACCCGTTTATGATCACCGTGTCTATGGGTTTATCCTTAGGAGGTGTTATCTTGACGGCGGTGGGGAATGCGGCTCCTCCTAACCCGACGATCCCCGCATCCTTGACTTTTTTACGGATTTGGTCGGGTTCGAGGGCAAAGGGATCCTCTGTTTCCTTCCATTCTGGATGCATACGGTCCTCGCCGTCATTGGCAAGAGTTACGGAGAGAACAGGTTTTCCGAGGGGATGGTTGTGGCCGTCAACGGATAGAACTTTCCCGGATACACTGGCATGCACGCTAGCGGAGAACAAGGATGTTGCCTCACCGATTTTCTGCCCAAGAAAGACCTCTTCTCCTTTTTTAACCAGCGGCTCTGCAGGATTTCCAAAATGTTGATGCAGCGGGACAACAACTTTTTCCGGAGGTGACAAGAACTCCAGTCTTTTTTCGTCTGTCGATTCTTTGCCTTCGGGAGGATGAATTCCGCGGGGGAATGTTTTGATTTTCATTTATGAAACGGATCACAAAACTATATGATTTTAGAGTTTATTAATCTGCCTAGGTGATGTCAACCGTCCTGTGGAAAAATGTCCAACAGGGGAATGTAAGATATTGTTTGATTTTTATCGTGTAATATAAGATAAACTGTAGGGTGCATATATTTGATTAAGGGGTTAAAACAAAAAAATGAAAGTAGCTATCAAGGAAGTCAAATCTCGAAAGGATTTAAAAAAATTCATATATCTTCCCGAAAAAATCCATGCGGATCATGAAACTTGGACCCATCCCATTTATATGGATGAATGGACCTATTTCGATGCTAAAAAAAACAAGGCCTTTTCTTACAGCGATACAATCCTGTTACTTGCGTATAAAGGAGACGATGTCGTTGGCCGTATTATGGGGATTATCAACTCAAGGTACAACGAATACAAGATAGAAAAAACCGCTCGATTCGGATATTTGGAGACCTGGGAAGACGAAGAAGTCACCAGCACTCTTTTGCAAGCCGTAGAGGATTGGGCCCGGGAAAAAGGAATGACGAAAATGATCGGACCCTACGGATTCACAGATCAGGATCCCGAGGGTTTTATGATCGAGGGTTTCCAACACCATGCAACCATCGCGACCTACCACAATTTCGATTGGATGCCCCGGATGATCGAAAAAATGGGATACGACAAAGATGTGGATTATTTTGTCTACAAGCTGCCCGTGCCCAAGGAAATACCGGAGTTTTACAAAAAAATCCTTGAGCGGGTAAAAAGAAAGGGGAATTTCGAGCTCATCGAGCTCCGCAAAAAAAGGAAGATCAAACCCTGGATTATCCCTGTCCTTGATCTTATGAACGAGTGTTACACCGAAAGCAACATTTATGGATACACTCCGCTGGACAAGCAGGAAATGATGGACTTGGCCAAACGATATTTGCCGGTCCTGGACCCGCGATTTGTCAAGGTCATCACGAAAAACGGGGAGACCGTGGCATTCGTCGTCGGCATTCCGGATATGACCGCTGGAATCAAAAAAGCCAGAGGGAAATTATTGCCTTTCGGATTTCTGAAGATTCTCCGTGCCGCCAAAAAAACAAAGCAGCTGGACTTATTACTCGGTGCCGTCAAGGAATCCTATCGGGGGCGCGGGTTGGACGTTTTGATGGGGGTCGGGATGATCATGTCTGCACAAAAGGCGGGATTTGAAGTGATGGACACCCACCATGAACTGGAATCCAACGTGAAGATCCGTGCCGAGATGACAAAGATGGGAGGGAAGTTATACAAAAAGTACCGCGTTTACCAGAAAGCGCTTTGATTTTTTTTTAGCCCATATCCTGTGAGTTTATAATCCGGATAAAACGCCTTCCCTGTAGAGCTGGTTGGAATCTTTGACCGGCAACGGAGAGGTTTGGATGGCAGTGATGGCGCGCCTCACTTCTTCGAGCATTGCGGGTTTGCCTTCGGGAAGGCCTCCGGCGACTCCGCTGTAGATTATATTTTGCCCTGCCCACAGGTAGTTGGTCAGGTGGTCGCTGGCCAAATAACAGTTTTCAAGATCCAGGTTTTCCAAAAACATCTCCACTTCTTTGAGTCTTTCCCGCGGCGGGGTTAGCTCGAACTCGCC
>DAOWCB010000222.1 GCA_030633795.1 Candidatus Aminicenantota bacterium
ACCCAGCCGAGGAGACAAAGCGTTTTAAAGCTCTTCGCACGGATAGAGCGTCATCGACGATAAACACATGGGACTTTACCTTCATTCTCTCCAGCTCCAACACTATCGTATAAGAGAAAAAAGCCTGCGTCAATTGTACTTTAGTGCAATATAGACAAATTTATTTTAAATTTTACGAAAATGCGGTTTCTTGACTGCTTTTGGTTGCTATGCTATAAGCGAAAGGAATCCTAAGAGCAGATTATTTTGTGAAAATGGAGTGAGATAAGAAATGCATCACATAAAAAAGCCCTCCTCGACGCCTAAGGAAGGGGAGGGGGCATTCATGGCGAAATTAAGAACGAGGGGGATTCTTAAAACCCTTGCTGCGTTTGTTGGGGGGGGAGTGGTGGCTATCGAGTTCGCTTTCCATATCTTGGTCCACCACTATCACCTTCCAAGCCAGACCGTAGATATCATAATCATTACTCTCGTCACTTCTTTTCTCTGCGTGGTCACATGGCAGTGGTTCGCAGGTGAGGAAAAGCCCAGGAAGATAAAATTTGAGATGTTATTGATATTTATGTTTATTATTATTGGCGGCTTCTTAAATTTCAACCAGGTCAGACAGATCGGAAGAGAAAAATTAGGTGATTTTACTGAATACGAAACTCAGGAATGGGATAATTCCATTGCTGTTTTGCCTTTTGAAAACATGAGTGGCGATCCGGAACAGGAGTATTTCTGTGATGGATTGACGGAAGATTTGATCACGGACTTGAGCAACATCGAGGACTTGAAGGTCGTTGCCAGAACATCTGTGTTTGCCTTCAAAGGGAAACAAGATGATATCCGTAAGATCGGTCAGGAGCTGAATGTGAAGAATGTCCTCGAGGGCAGTGTCCGGAAGTCCAAAAATCAGTTGCGGATAACGGCCCAGCTCATCGATGTGGATACGGGTTTCCATCGTTGGTCGGGACGGTTCGACAAGAACATGGAGGATGTGTTTGCCATTCAGGATGAGATCACTCTTGCCATTGTCGATGCTCTGAGTCTTAAACTTTTGGGCCAGGATAAGTCGGAAGTAATCGAACACGAAACTGAAAATTCAGAGGCCTATGACTATTTTCTTCGGGGGCGCTTCCATTCCAACAACAGAACCGAAGATGGCATGAAACTAAGCATAGAGTTCTTCGAGAAGGCGGTCGAAGCCGATCCGAATTTTGCTCTGGCCTATGCAGAAATGGCTGAGCTTTATATTCTCCTTCCAGCATTTAATACTGTCCTCGAAACCGAGGCCAAAGCAAAGGCCAAAGAGTATGTGCAAAAGGCATTGAAGCTTGATAATACTCTTGCTGAAGCCCATAAGGTAGTTGGCGATATCAAGATTAAAGAATATGATTGGGAAGGGGCAGCGAAGGACTATAAGCGGGCGATCGAACTGAATCCGGGTTATGCTCCCGCTCACAACATGTATGGCTACAGCTTGATGTCTATGGGTCGGTTTGAGGAAGCCATAGAACAAATGAAGAAAGCAATCGAGCTCGATCCTTACAATCTCAACTATACTCGGAATCTTGGGAGGATCTTTTATTTTGAAGGAAGTTATGATGACGCAAAGAGTGTTCTACAGGGGACTCTCGATATCAATCCCGTTTTTTCGTTTGTTCATCTGAGTCTTGCCTTGGTTTATATTCAGGAATCGGAATATGAAGAGGCGTTGGCTGCTGTTAAAAAAGAGGGGGGTGCTCAGGGGAAAAGTATTCCAGTTATGGATTGTATTTCTGGAATCATTCATGCAAGGATGGATGAGGCAGATAAAGCTCGGCAGATTCTTGATAATCTGGAGGCCCGTTCGAAGGAAGTGTATATCTCTCCTTACTATATGGCAGCATTGAGTGTCACGCTCGGTGAGACGGATAGAGGATTTGAATTGCTGGATAAGGCCTACAGGGATGAAGATTTTTGGGTCCGTGAGTTCAAAGTCGATCCTTTGTTCGAAGATGTTCGATCCGATCCCAGGTATGACACGATGCTCAAGAAATTGAGACTACAATATAGATAAAATCCAGAAATCTTAGTCAGCACGAAATGTTTTGCTGATCCTTGAATCCCAACTTAAGGTTGTGATTTGCTATATTTGCTATAATGGTGGATTCGAAAGCTAAAAGAATGATTTGGTCGCTTAAGAGGAAAGAAATGAAAAGAAAGATAAAGGTGTCTTTTGTCTTTGGCTTTATCCTCTCGATGACCATCGGGAATTTTGCACAGGAAGAAAAGGAAAATCCCATGAGGTGGAATGGGGATTTGGCGTTGGGAATTTCTGTTACCCGGGGTAATGCCAATGCATCCACTCTGTCTTTCAGTTTTTCGGCGAATAAATTGCTCTCTGAGAAAATTGGCTGGAGGAACAAGGGCCTTTTCTTAGTGGGCAAGGCAGGAGATGTGTTAGTCTCGCAATCGCTGGATCTCACGAGCTCTGCGAAATGGAGCCATTCCAAGCGATTTTTTTCTCGGTATGAGATTCAGGGGAACCATGACAGGTTCAGAAACTACAGATACAGGCTTATTCCCAATGTGGCTGTCGGTTATAAATTCGTCCAAGCGGAAGCCACAGAGTTGTCTTTGGTGACAGGTCTGTCCGATACATTCACAAAGTTTTACGATTCCGGAGATACAGCCTCCTATGTGGGCGTTTTTGTCGGGAATGATTTTACCTGGAAAATAACTTCGACAGCGGAATTAACGCAGCTTTCCTCTTTGAATCTAGACCTTTCTGACACTAGCCATATTATCGGTCGTATCGAGTTAAACCTGGCTGCCGCAATAGCGAGTGGCTGGGGCATAAAAATCTCCCTGATCGAGAAATATGACAGCGCCCCAGAGACAAAAGGAGTGAAAAAGAACGACTTCACCTTCCTGACCAACATCTCCTGGAAATTCTAAATGGGGACGGTTCTCTTTTTGTAGGGACCGTTTCCCAAACGGTCCGTTTGGTGAACGGTCCCTTGGCTTTGAAATGTAGGGTCAGTTCCCCGAACTGACCGATGGTTGCTATGGAGATTCAATTCCCCAAACAGACCTTTCATGTTAGAATGTGTTTTTTGATATAGAAATGAGCACTCTAAGACGTTTTTTAAGGCAAATAATAGACGTAATTGTAGGATAATCAATATGTTAGCATGGCCCGTCCCCAATAAGCCCAATAAGATCATCCCCATTTTTCTAGTTCTCCTCACCATCATATCCTGTACTGTTACAAAAAACTATAGAAATCCGGAAAGGCCGGAATTTTCGGGCAATTTTGCCACGAAAGCTCTAGATTTTGATGGAACGATCAAAGTCGTGACTTTTAACATAAAACTCAGTGAAGAAATTCAGCAGGCCATCGAGGATCTGGGAGAGACTCCTGAATTGTGGGATGCGGATATCATCCTGCTCCAGGAGATGGCCGATGATGGGGTCGCAACGATCGCGCAAAGATTAAATTATAACTTTATCTATTATCCTGCATCTATACATTATAAACATGGGAAGAATTATGGAAACGCCATCCTTTCCAAATGGCCCATCAAGGATTACAGAAAGATCGTTCTTCCTTATGAGCATCCCATGAACAAGCAGATCCGGATCGCAGCCTTAGCGACGGTCGTGATTGGCAAATTCGAGATATTGACATACAGCGTTCATACAGAGATGTTCTGGTTAGGGGGAAAGAAAAAACTGGATCAGGTGGATTCGATCTTGAGGAGTGTCGCAGATAATTTTGAACATGTGATCATCGGCGGCGATTTCAAC
>DAOWCB010000292.1 GCA_030633795.1 Candidatus Aminicenantota bacterium
CTGCCTGGAGCGCTTTTGTGATGTGTTTAGGCGAAAGCCTATCTATCTCGCCAAGAGTGGTGGGATATCCCACCCGCCGGCTCAATGCGATTAATCCTTTGGCCACAGCTTTCCCGAGCCTTTCACCATCCTGATCGAAATTGTCACCGGGAGTGAGATTGTATTTGAAGAAGAGATCGTGGAGTTTTTGGAGTTGTTTTAGAATGGATGGTGCAAAAAAGACGGTATAATAAGGATTGAGTATGGCGCAAGCGCGGCCGTGACTGAGGACATCCACTAACGAAAAGCTTGTCAGATGCGCTCCGTTTGTGCCGCCGATCATGATCGCATAACCGCCGAGATCTGTAGCCAGTCCCAGAGCCTCTCGGGCATCCGCATCATCGGCATCAATGACTGCTTTTTCCAGAGAGGCCAGGATTAGCTCGATACCCGTTAAAGCGATTTCTTCTATTTTGGGATAAACCTCAGATCGTGCACCGTAATACACCTCGAGACAGTGGGAAAGACCATCAAAGGCGCCGTCACATGTAAACGAAGATGACATGGATCGGGTAAGGCTGTAATCGAAAAGACACCTCGTTGGGACAATAGTTTCGTCGATGATAAGTTTTTTCTGGAAAGTCTGGATATCTGTAATGTTGGAATATTTGGTTAGATGGGCTGCGGAACCCGATGCCGTCTGAGCTGCGACAAATGGTAGAAGTTGTTTTCCTTGGGATTTGGCAGATTCTGCCACCTTGCCCAGACCGAAATAGTCATCCAGGTTCCCGCCTTGAGTTGCCAGGACTATGGCTGCCTTTGTTGCGTCGATTCCTGACCCTCCCGATGCGGTGAGGACCACATCAGGCTTTGCAGAAAGGATAGCCTGTTTGATGCGGAACACATCTTCCCGAGGAGAATTTGGACGCGCCGTGGGGGTGTGACCGACCGTTTGCAAATCAGCATGTTCGAGAGAATCGGATAGGATCTTGTAACTTTGTGGGTCCCTCTCCTGAAGGCTCGTGACGAGAAGGACTTTCTTCCCTACTTCCTGGATGAGAGAGCCGATTTGTCCGAGGCAGCCCAAACCATAAATGTAATTCTCCTGTTTAAAAGTCTTGATGAGTGCTTTGGCCTTGTCCTTGAGCTGTTTCATCGTTGTTCCATTATCCAATTTAACTGCTTTTCCTTGCCATCAGGTATGTCTTCCACCATGTGAGTATTGCCACTCAAAATGGAAGAGGATCGGTTTCATTACTATATCATAAATTGGAATTTTTATAACTTGTGGTTATAAAAAAGCCAAAAAAGGCCTAAAATATAACTTGGAGTTATAAAACGCCATGTCTCGTTTTGGGCTTATCGGAACGATCACCTACGATGTGATCACGATTGAAGGAAAAACCATACATAAAGGATTGGGGGGAATTCTGTACCAGGCTGCGGTTCTGTGTGGTCTGGGATACGAAGTGAACCTTTATACCAATCTGGGACAAAGGCTTGAAACTGAAGTTCAAGATTTGACAAAAGAGTGGAGAACTTTGAACAAAGGGGGGATCGACATGGTGTCCGGGCCTGGCAACCGGGTTTTCCTCGATTACCGTAGCGGGAGAGAAAGGATCGAGGTGTTGAAGTCGGTTGTGCCTCCGATCAGTCCCGATCGGATTTTGAAAGATCTGCCTCAGCTTGATTTCCTTGTGATGGTCTTGAATTCTGGTTTCGACATGGAATCGGATGAATGGGAGCGTATCAAAAAAAAAGCGACCTGTCCGATCTGGTTGGATATCCATTCCCTGCCTCTTGAAAAGAAAATCGGCAGCCCGCGTGAATACGTTTCGGTGCGGAACTGGAAGGATTGGGTCGAGGGAATCGATTATTTGCAAGCGAACAGAGCAGAAGTGGCGGCCCTGTTGGGTTGTCCCGGAAAAAATCCCGACCTTGCAGAGCTTGAAAGTTTTGGTGCCATGGTCTCCAAGCTGGGGATTAAGGCTGTTTTCGTAACACTAGGAGAAGAAGGAGTTCTTCTGATGGATAAAAAAGGATCACGGAGCATTGGCGCCATCGGAGGGAATTCCGTTGTAGACTCAACCGGTTGCGGCGATGTGTTTTGTGGAGGAGCAGCCGTCTATTTGAGCGAAGGCCGTGATCCTTTTGAATCGGCCGTTTATGGGATGCGGATCGCATCGGCAGCCGTGAGCACGTCCGGCGTCTCTCCCATGCTTATACGAATGATTTCCTCATTTCGATGAAAAATATTTTTCTTTTGGTGAAAGGTGTTTTGTGTTAAAATGATGAGCCTATAGAGAGGATGGAGCTTAAAAGATCTAACTTTTCCGATTTTCTTAAACCCGCCCAAGTCGTCTATAACCTCAAAGCCAAGGACAAAATTCAAGCGATCGAAGAGCTCCTTGATGTTTTGTTCAAACAGAAACTCATCAAGAACAAAAAACCTTTTCTAACCCGAATCATTGACAGAGAGCGACTGGAGTCTACGGCAATCGGTCATGGTGTGGCGTTGCCCCATGCCCGTGTCGACACGGGACACGATATCGCCGTTGTGGTCGGGAGGTCTGCTGCAGGCATCGATTTTGATTCCATCGATAAGAAGGATGTCCATATCATCATACTCATCGTTTGGAACCCCTCGATTCCCGGCTTATTCAATCATTTGTTTGCCGGATTGGCACAATTTTTGCGCAATCCAGGATTTCGAAAAAGACTTTTCGAAGCCAAAAACAAAACAGAACTTTTTAATGTCATCTCTGAGATCAAGCTCAGCCTTCCTGACCAAGATGACAAGATCATAAGCCGTGCGAGCCTTCTGTGGAAACTCCAAGAAATTGAGATCCAGAAAAAAAAGGCACCAAAGACCAAGCAGAATGTGCTGCAAAAAAAAGCCGATCTGATCAGACAAGAACTGGATGCTGCACTTCTTGACAGGTTCGACAGATTAATGGAAAGATACGGATTTGCCGTGGCTGAGGTAGAAGATAGGGCATGTATGGGCTGCTTTATAAACGTCGCTACAGGTATGGGCTCGGCGATCGAGGGAAGCAACGATATTTATGTGTGTGAAAACTGCGGCAAATTTCTTATAGCCAAAAAGAAAGCCCACAACTAGGGGACGTCCCATAAGGTACCA
>DAOWCB010000335.1 GCA_030633795.1 Candidatus Aminicenantota bacterium
ATCGCAACAGTCAGGAATGAGGGATGTTTGTCTACCTATGTGACTCGCAATGCTATCAAAATCAGACGGGACTATCCTGTACTGGCGAAGATTAAAGTGAAAGGCGCGAAGGTGACAGACGGGAATACCTCAAAGAGCCTTGGACATATTCTCGGAACATGGGCCTACATCATGCGCTGGATCGAAGGAGGAGACCGTTCGACAAAAAAGGTAGAGTGGACCATCGAGCCAACCGGTTCTGGACCGATAGAAATAACCATCGAAGCTTCGGCCCCCAAGGCAGGACAGGACAAAAAGACGATCACAATTAAAAAATAGATCGACAGGTGTTTATTTCTTATCGAAAAGGGCGAGATAATCGTTGTAGAATTTATTTAGTCCGATTTCTGCTTCTGGATCATGTAGCTCATACTCAAGGGCAAAATCGCCCTCATAACCTGCAGTATTCAATTGTTCCACAATCCACGGGAAGTCGATCGTGCCTGCGCCAAAAAGCTGCATTTCATACCCCTCATCAATTGGTTTGCAATCCTTGAAATGGCAATGAACAACATGATTTTTCATCGTTTCCAATGCCTTGCGATAATCTGTCCCCGTATCAAACATCAGATTGCCAGGCTCATACAGGATGCCAAAATATGGAGAGCCGACTTTCTCTGCTAATTCCACACACAAATCCGGTGTCCCAGCGATGCCAGCACTGTGATTCTCGAAAGCCATGTAAACGCTTTTCTCTTCTGCATATTCCGCAGCGCGTTTGAACCAGGGAACAACTTTGTCGATAGTCTCCGGTTCATCATTGCCAGGAACAACCCGAATCGAACGAGCTCCCAAGAATGCAGCAATATCGATAGTTCGTTTTATCTGATCAAATTCTGTATTCAGCTCTTCTGGATCGTCGCTGGAAAATCCAACACTGGTGAACCTCTCGGGATGTGGCACTTCCCACCCATGGAAGGTATAAGCAGTCTTACGCCCATCCAGCCCGCCTCCTGCATAGGTGGAAAGATTTGCTATCTGCAATCCGTTCTTTTCTGCCGTATTTTTCAGATTCTCGATATCACATAGATCGGGAAAGATCTGAAGATGGACCTTCTCATGCGTATCCACTTTTTTGTATCCTGAAGCAGCAATGATAGGAAAAGCCTCTTCAGCGGGCAAATGATTCAGGCAAATACTGCATGTGGAAATTCGGGACAAATCAATTCTTTTTGCGCTTGGCTCTTCTGATTTAGAGCATGATTGACTGATTCCGACGGACAGCGCTCCCAGAGCCAGGGCTCCCTTTGTCGTTTTCCGGATAAACTCTCTTCGTGTCATTTCTTTTTTATCCATTTTGCTCTTCCCCTCCTTACATTTTATATATCCATTTAACCTGAATTATTCATAAAAAATGCCGTTTCTTCCAATTATGTCTGGATCATTTTTTGTCATTCTACCAATTCTTATTATAACCGTCTATACTATGGAGGCAGGCCCGATGATCTGTATTGACAGGAACTTTGGAATCCATTAAATTGCATTAAGTTTAAGGAGTTATCATGAAAAGAAGGATAATGATTTTCTTTGTGCCGCTTTTCCTTGTTATCTCAATGGTGTTAGTCGGCAGTCTGGTTTCAACTGCAGATCTATCCAACACCAAAATAGCCTATGCACTGTACGAGAATAATGACAGTTTCATCTGTGTGATGGATCATGACGGATCACACAAAAAGAAACTGACCAAAGGTGTTTCACCATGTTGGTCTCCCGATGGTCAAAAGATCGCTTTTGCCGCAGAGAAAAATGGGAATTGGGATATTTTTTATATGAATGCAGACGGAACGGATATCATACGGCTTACAACGCATCCTACCGAAGACGTGTATCCATCTTGGTCTCCCGACGGTTCGATGATCGCCTTCAATTCAGAGAGAAGCGGAGGTTCTCAGATTTGGCGAACGAACGTCACTGATGGCAACGGCAAAGAAACGTGGGGGTACAATTTAACTCAATTGACTCAGGACACTCCGCACAAAAGGGTCAATAATTTTCATTCCTGGTCCCCCAACGGTTTATGGCTGGCGTTCGAAGCCGACAGAGACAGGGATGATCCTGAAATTTATTTGGCGAATGCCGTAGACGGCACAAATCAACAGAGACTCACCTTTACCCGTGCCCTGGATGAAGTCCCCTCGTGGTCACCAGACAGCAAACAGATCCTGTTCTCTTCAGACATGCCCGACGCGCCACAATCTCCAAATTATGATATTTACATCATGAACGTCGATGGTTCAAACCTCAAGCGATTGACAAAAACGGAGGGAGCAGCTTCCTATCCCACTATGTCCCCCGATGGTTCAAAAATAGCTTTCGATCTGGGCACAGAGGATAATTCAGAAATCTATGTGATCGAAAAGGATGGTTCCGATCCTGTTTGTCTGGGCAAAGGATCAGACCCGGCCTGGTCTCCCTTTATCAAAAATAAACGTCCCTGATCGATCAAACCTATATCCGAAAAATCAGGATGTGTTTGACTAGAAAAAGGCTATGTGCTAGATAAGTTTCATCATGGTAGAAGTAAAAGTCCGTTTTATTACCCTGATGCAGAGGTACTCCGGTCAAAGGGAAATCCGGATGGAACTTCCCTCCGATCCCAACCATGCTATCGACACCATCATCGAGCAGTTTCACATTCCATGGGAGGATAACCTGGAAAACAGCACACGGATATTCATCAATAA
>DAOWCB010000031.1 GCA_030633795.1 Candidatus Aminicenantota bacterium
CAAAGTTTCGATTGGATGCAGAAGGTAAAAAGGTCGTCCCTCCTGAAGGAATACCACCAGTGATAAACCCATACGATGAACAGGCGGTAGAACTCGCCCTCAGGATCAAGGAAAAACAAGAGGGGCAGATAACCATCTTGACCATCGGGGATGACTATGCATCTCGTGTGGTGAAACATGCACTGGCCATGGGGGCCGATGAGGGAATTATCCTTCGAGATCAGACATTCGAGGGCTCAGACAGTTTTTCGACGGCTTATATCCTGAGTCAAGCGATTCAAAAGATAAAGGAATTCGACCTTATTTTATGTGGAAGACAGGCAGCTGATTGGGACGAGGGATTGGTCGGCTCGATAATGGCCGAAAACCTCGATTTACCTTTGATAACACTGGCTGAATCGGTCGATTTCATCGAAGGCCGATTGCAAGTGAAGCGTGTGATTCTCGACGGCTACCAGATCTTTACCGTTCCCCCTCCAGCCGTTCTAACCGTGAGCCATGAATTGGGCCCACCCCGATTGCCTTCAGGATGGGGGATCATAACGGCCTCAAAGAAAGAAATCCCTGTCTGGAACGCAAAACATATCGATGCCGATGCCTCCCAAACCGGAGCCGATGCTTCCCGGAAAAAACTAGTAAAACTTTTCATCCCTGCAAGAGAAAGAAAATGTGAAAAAATCCAAGAAAAAAAACCAGAAGAAGCAGCAGCCAAGCTGGCAGAAAAAATGAGAGCGGTAGGAGTCCTATGAAAGGGATCTTGATCTGCGGTGAGCTGAAGGAAAAGAAGATCACATCAGTCTCCAAAGAACTCATAACCACTGGGAAGAGACTCAGCAGCGTCCTCAATCAGCCCCTCGACCTTCTGCTCATCGGAGAGAATCTTCAAAATGTCGCGGAGAAAGTCGCTAATCTTGGTGTAGGTAGAGTCTTGACAGTCCAAGGCCCGGAGTATTCGGACTTGCACCCAGAACGCCTGGTTGCCATCCTTTCCAATGTATGTGAACGAACCAGCCCAATGGTCATCCTCTTCGGTCAGACCGATGTGGGACGTGACATCGCTCCAAGATTGGCCGCAAAGTTGAGAGCGAGTGTTTGTATGGACTGTGTGGATCTGGCATTCGAGGAGGCAAACAAAGCGCTTTTACAAACCAAGCCAGTCTACGGGGGTAATGCCCTAGCCCAGTGGGCCTCGACAAATCATCGGCCTCATGTGGTGACGATGCGTCCCCGATCAGAAAAGCCGGCAGAACCAGA
Source organism: Candidatus Aminicenantota bacterium (assembly GCA_030633795.1). GTDB lineage: Bacteria > Acidobacteriota > Aminicenantia > Aminicenantales > Aminicenantaceae. The sequence goes on from DAOWCB010000031.1 coordinate 1,255, forward strand.
TCCCTCCAATAAAGGAAAGATTGAACCCATCCCGGTTGAAATCCACGAGGCACAGATGAGGAGTCAACTGATGGAGACAACCCATCAAGAGGTTAAGGGGATAAAGCTTGAGGAGGCGAAGGTCATCGTGGCTGGAGGGGGAGGAATCGGCGGGAGCGAAGGCTTCGATTTAATCCAAGAGCTGGCAAATGTCCTCGGCGCAGCAGTCGGCATAACCAGAGTGCCTTCAGATGAAAATTGGATGCCGAAAAGTCTCGAGATAGGGCAAACAGGCCATATGGTGAGTCCAAGCCTGTATATCGCAGTAGGCATTTCTGGGGCACCCCAGCATCTAGCCGGATGCTCGAGCTCAAAGCTGATTGTTGCCATAAACAAGGACCCTCAGGCCCCTATCTTTGACATGGCAGATATCGGAATCGTTGGTGATTACAGGGAAGTTTTGCCCGCTCTCATCGAAAAACTGAAGGATTCAAGAGAATAATTCCGGCTAGAATGTTGTCAATTTTTTAAATTCTGAATAACGCTTCTTTATCTCTGGGAGTGTCACAGATTTGAACCGTTCGATTCCAAAGTCCTCGATGGCAAAGGAGGCCATCACGCTCCCGTAAACAGCTGCTTGGCGTAATTCTTTCTCGTTTACCGAACTCAAAGAGTCTAAATAGCCCAGGAATCCCCCTGCAAAACTGTCTCCTGCTCCTGTGGGATCGACAACCTCCTCACAGGGATGAGCCAAAACACCAAAAACAAAATCCTTCCCCAGCATCAAGGCCCCATGTTCTCCTTTTTTTATGACAACATAGGCAGGCCCCAACTCCAAAATCTTCTTCCCGGCTTTCAGGAGGTTTATTTCATCGGTAAGAAGTTTTATCTCTTCATCATTACAGAAAAAAAGATGACATTTTTTGAGCACGCGCAAAAGAGTGACTCTGTTTTTTTCGATCCAGTGAGTGATCGTGTCCATCGCTATCCATTTTGGATTTTTGAATTGAACGCGGATATCTTCTTGTAACTTGGGGTGAATATTGGCCAAAAAGACAAACTCTGCCCCTTGAAAAGAAGGAGGTAGTTGAGGCTTGAAGTCTGCAAAAACATTCAGTTCCAGTTTCACGGTAGTTCTCTGATTGGGATCATGACCGTAGAGTCCTTCCCAGTGAAAGGTCTTTCCTTTGGCAAACTCCAATCCCTGCATATCGATTTTTCTTTTTTTGAAAAGATCGATCGTCTCTTGGGGAAAATCCTCGCCTACGACCCCGACAATCTTTGGGGTGGTAAAATAGCTGGCAGCAAGGGAACAATACGTGCAGGATCCCCCGACGATCTTTTCCTTGCGCTCCTCAGGGGTTTCGATGGTATCGAAGGCCAAAGACCCGACAATCACAAGGCTCATGAGATATACTCTCCGATGATGAGTTGCAGTTTCTGTTTTATTTCCTGAGGGATGAGTTCAGGGGAAGTGACGATGCAATCTTTAATCGCTCGAGAACATTCACAGGCCTCTCCCCTATCAGCAGGAAGTCTCGCAAGGGCCCCTTTAATGATGCCCTTGGCATTGTGGATATTGTGACGCATGTTTTCAAGGATCAATTCCACAGAAACTGACTCCTCTTCTTCATGCCATACATCGTAGTCGGTGACAAGGCTCATCGTGGCATAACAAATTTCGGCTTCCCGGCATAACCTCGCCTCTGTAACACTGGTCATCCCGATGACATCGCAACCCCAGGATCGGTAGACTCCGGACTCCGCCTTGGTGGAAAAAGCCGGTCCCTCAATGCATATATTTGTGCCCTTCGGATGGACCCTCACCCCAAGATCTTTTCCTATCTCGAACAGAAGTCGGGATAACTCCGGGCAGACCGGATGGGCAAAACTTATGTGAACGGCAATCCCTTCCCCAAAAAACGTGTTTTTTCTCCGGGTCCTGTCATAAAATTGGTCGGAAAACACGATATCTCTCGGTTTGATCTCTTCTTTCGGGGAACCGACAGAATTTACTGATATAATTCTCTCCACTCCCAACATTTTGAAACCGTATATGTTGGCTCGATAGTTGATTTCCGACGGAAGAATGCGGTGTCCTCGGCTATGCCGGGCAAGAAAAGCCACCTTTTTCCCCTCGAGATTTCCGATCACATAGGAATCCGAAGGCTTCCCTAAGGGGGTATCGAAGGCCCTCTCTTCGAGACCCTCGATTCCATCGATCTCATACAGCCCGGTTCCTCCAAGGATTCCAATCTCTGCATAGGGAATTTTTCCACCTTTTTCCTTTGTCATTTCGCCTCCTCGCCAGTCCTATCATGACCGAATCCTCTCAAGTTGCACTGGAGCTTTAGATGAATTTGCGATATTGATATATAATTTATCTCTGAACAAGTCAAGCCAAGCAAGGATTTGAGTTTTGACCCGCATTCCGGTATCCTTAGGACCAGAGGTAACAAGAAAGATGGATGTCCAATCAGAGCTTGAGCCTGTTTGTGATATCTTATTGGCTGCAAAAAGTGTCTGTTTGCTTACGGGAGCTGGGATTTCTGCGGAATCAGGTATCCCGACATTCCGAGGAGAAGAAGGCTTGTGGAAAACATACAGAGCCGAACAGCTCGCGACATTCCAGGCATTCGTCCAAGATCCCAGATTAGTCTGGGAATGGTATGACTGGAGAAGAGGAATAATCGCTTCCAAAGAACCGAATGCAGGTCACAAGGTGCTTACTGAGTGGGAAGAGCTTTTTCCCCATTTTAATTTAATCACACAAAACATCGACGGGCTCCACCAACGGGCGGGCTCTAAAAATGTCATAGAGCTCCATGGAAACATCTGGAAACACAGGTGCATAGATGAAAACACCATTTCCGAAAATCATGATGTGCCGCTCAAAGAGATCCCTCCGCGTTGCGACAAATGCAGCGCCCTCCTGAGACCCCATGTGGTTTGGTTCGGGGAATCTCTCGACGGTTCCATTCTTCACAAATCGTTCCAGCTAAGTTCAGACTGTGATGTGATGTTTTCGATTGGGACCTCTGCGGTTGTTCAACCCGCAGCTTCCCTTCCTCTGAATGCGGCAGAGGCCGGGGCAAAAGTCATAGAGATAAATCCAGATCCAACGCCTATTACTGGTTCTGCCGACTTTTCCTTCCGGGCAAAATCTGGGGAGTTTTTGCCCATTTTGGACAAAGAACTCAGGAGGCGGACGAAACAGAAAAAGGGATAACGCGCATGAAATATGTCTATTTCGATGCTTCCTCCGGTGTGAGCGGAGACATGATCCTGGGTGCAATTCTGGATCTCGGGGTAGCGCCCTCAGCTTTTCAAAAGAAAATGGCTGAACTGAAACTGCCTGCGGAAATCACGATCAAGGAAGTCAAAAGAGCTTCCCTTCGAGGACTCAAAGTCGATGTTCGGGTAAAATCAAAAAAGAACATCACAAGAAAATGGTCTGACATCCAAAATATTCTTAAGAAAAGCCCTCTTTCGCCCGTCAGCAAAGACAGGGCAAGCAGCATTTTCCACAGGTTATTCGAAGCAGAAGCCCATGTCCATGGCCGGAAATTCGGCGAAACCCATCTCCATGAAGCCGGAGCCGATGATGCGATCATCGATATCGCCGGCAGTTGCTGGCTGATCGAGGAGCTGGGCATCCGGAAGTTTTATGCCTCACCATTGAATCTTGGACGAGGATGGGTGAAGACATCCCACGGCATTCTTCCCGTTCCCCCTCCGGCAGTCGGTGAGCTGTTAAAAAACATCCCGGTCTACTCGGCACATGTGGAAAAAGAGCTCGTCACCCCAACCGGAGCGGCCATCCTCTCCACTCTGGTGACGAAATTTCTCCCTTTCCCCGAGCTATGTTATCAGAAAATCGGATATGGAGCGGGAACAAAGAACTTCCCGGATTTTCCGAATATCCTGCGTATTTTTTATGGGGAAACGGAAGATATCAACACAGATAACAAAATACACATGATCGAGACCAACATCGATGATGAAAATCCTCAAGTTCTGGGCCATTTCCTGGACTTGGCCTTGAAATTGGGAGCTTTAGATGTGTTTTTCACCCCAGTTTTCACGAAAAAGAACAGGCTCGCGACAAAATTGACCATCTTGGCAGAGCTTAGTAAAATAGATGCTCTCATAAGGGCCATTTTTCTCGAAACAAGCACCATCGGAGTCAGATATTTCCCTGTCCATCGGAGAGTTTTGGAGAGAAAAATGCGGAAGGTTCAAGTCCTCGGAATAGAAATTCCGGTAAAGGTGGCTCGGCTGGGGGATGATGAAATCAATATTCAGCCCGAATTTTCCGCTTGTCAGAAGGCTGCCAAAAAAACCAACCGACCATTACGAGAGATCATGCAACTTGCTTTGAAAGAATACGAAAAAGCAAACAAACAAAAAAGGAGTTCCATACAATCCCATGTCGGAAAAGTCCAAAGAAAAAAAAGTTGATCTGAAAAAGATCGAACGCGGCGTAAAGTCAATCCTGGAAGGAATAGGAGAAGACCCCCAACGGCCCGGCCTAAAACAAACACCCATCCGTGTGGCTGCGATGTTTTCAGAGATTTTAGGAGGACTCAGAGAGGATCCCGCCGGTCATCTCCGGGTCACTCTGGGAGACAAGCATGATGAGATGGTCTTGATTAAAAATATTCCCCTCTACTCTATGTGCGAGCATCATCTGCTTCCTTTTGCAGGGGTGGCACACGTGGCTTACATTCCCAAAGAAGGGAGGATAGTGGGCCTGAGCAAAATCGCTCGAGTTGTGGACGTTCTCTCGCGCCGGCTTCAGGTCCAAGAGCGTCTCACCAAGCAGATCGCTGACCTGATCGATGTCCACCTCAAACCCCTCGGAGTGATGGTCGTCATTGAAGCTGAACACATGTGCATGTCCATGAGGGGAGCCAAAAAACCTAAATCTTTAACCGTCACATCGGCCGTCAGAGGATCGTTTAGAACCAGCAACGCAACCCGTTCAGAAGCCATGACCCTGATCAGAGGAGGATTGTCCGGTGGAAGAGAACTCTGAAACATCCTTTTATATCACGACTCCCATCTATTATGTGAATGACGTCCCTCATATCGGCCACGCATACACGACTATCATTGCGGATGCGATCAGCCGGTTCAAAAAACTGGCCGGATATGATGTCTTTTTCCTCACAGGGACTGACGAGCATGGCCAGAAAGTCGAAAAATCCGCCGCAGAAAAGGGGATGACACCCATCCAATTGGCCGACAAAGTCGTGGTCAGGTTTAAAAATCTTTGGGAGGCCTTGGATATTGCGTTTGACTCCTTTATCCGCACCACTCAACCTTCCCATGAACAAGGTGTCCAAAAAATCTTTCAAAAACTGAAGGATAAAGGAGATATCTACAAAGGAATATATGAAGGATGGTACTGTGTATCCGACGAGACGTTCCTCTCTGAAGATGTTTCTTTGGAGGATGGCGGACACAAAATATGTCCCGATTGCAGGCAAAAGGCCAATGTCGTTTCTGAAGAATGTTACTTTTTCAAACTCTCAGCCTATGAGGAACCGCTGATCGATTTTTATCAGAAAAATCCGACTTTTGTCCGGCCACAGAGCCGGATGAACGAAGTGGTCAGTTTTGTCCGCCAGGGATTGAAGGATTTGAGCATAACCCGGACAACGGTCAAATGGGGCATCTCCCTTCCTGACGATTCCTCCCATACGATCTATGTATGGTTTGATGCACTGCACAGCTATCTAACCGGCATAGGATATGATTGGGACTCACAACGCTTAGATAGGTATTGGCCGGCAACCGTTCATCTTATCGGAAAAGATATCCTCCGACATCATGCTGTTTTCTGGCCTGCTTTCCTTATTGCCGCCGGATTCCCTCTCCCAAAAACTATCTATGCCCATGGATGGTGGCTCAAAGATGAGACCAAGATGTCGAAATCCAGAGGCAATGTCCTTGATCCGTGGACCATTCTGAATGCCTTCGGATCAGATCCATTGCGATATTTCTTGCTGCGAGAAATCCCGATCGGTCTTGACGGCAATTTTTCTCACGAGGGTTTCATCCACCGGGTGAATTCTGATCTGGCCAATGACTTGGGGAATCTCGTCCAACGCCTGCTGACTATGATCCATAACTATTTCGGCGGACAAATCAATACCCTGGGAGAAGAAACAGACACAGATATAAACCTTCGCCTTGAATTTGACGCCATAAAAGAAAAGGTGAGTCATCACTTCGAAGATTACGCTATCAACAAAGCCTTAGAGGAGATTTGGGTTTTCATCAATTCTGTGAACAAATATCTCGCAGACAACGCGCCCTGGAAATTGGCAAAAGATGATTCCCAAAGAGCAAGACTGGGGCGCATTTTGTACCAAGCCACATGTGCATTGCGAGGGATCAGCTATTTTGTGTATCCGGTCCTCCCTGAATCATCCCAAAAAATGTGGCAATTACTCGGGGAAAAGAAACCTCTTGAGGAGGAATCCTACTCCGAATTGGCATTTTTCAACCTCAAACCGGATCAAAAAACTCAAAAATCCGAGCCGTTATTCCCAAGAGTCGATCTCAAACATTTCTTACAAGAGGAGGAAAGCATGGACATCATCACTTTTGATGACTTTAAAAGAATGGATCTTAGAGTCGGAGAAATCATAGAAGCCGAACGCGTCGAGGGAACAGATAAGCTCGTGAAGATGCAGGTCAACATAGGAACAGAAACGAGACAAATGATAGGCGGTATTGCTGATAAGTATGCACCTGAGGAACTGATAGGGAAAAAAGTCGTTGTGATCGTTAACCTGAAGACTGCGGTTATCCGAGGAATCGAATCCCAAGGCATGCTCCTTGCCGCTGAAGTTGATGGAAAGGCCATCATTCCTGTTTTTACAGAAGATGTCCCAGCGGGCGCAAAAGTCCTCTAAAGCATGAGACGAAGAACCTTTCTTCACTCCTGTTTTGGGGCTGTTGCAGGATTAAAAGCAGAATTTCTCTCCGGCAAACCCAAATCCTATCCTGGACACATTTCGGAGAAGCCTGGACAGGCAGAAAACGTCTTAGTCAAAGTTATCGGAACCGCTCAGGATGGAGGCATTCCCCATATCGGATGTTTTTGTTCAAACTGCCAACGTGCCTTGAAAAAACCTCAGCTCTCCCGTTTCATCTCATCCCTTGCGCTGTTCGACCTCACCGAAAACAAAACCATTCTTGTCGATGCCACTCCTGATATACGGGCCCAAACCATGATGATTCGAGAGCGCATGAATCCTAAAAAGACGACAAATAGATATTGGCCTGATGGGATTCTTTTGACTCATGCGCATATCGGTCACTACACAGGATTGATGTTTTATGGGTATGAAGCCCTTTCGACAGACAGACTTCCCGTTTATTGTTCCAAACGGATGAATGATTTCCTAACCCAAAACGGCCCCTGGAGTCAACTTGTGGGCCAAAAGAACATCCTGGCCAAAACAATCAGCCCGGGGAAGAGATTCTCGGTCACATCCCAAATTTCCATCTTGGCCCTTCAAGTTCCCCATCGAGACGAATACAGCGATACTCTTGGGTTCCAAATCAAAGGGCCAAACAGATCGCTCCTTTACATACCCGATATTCGCAACTGGAAGATTTGGGATCGCTCGGTCGTCGAAGAGGTCCAAAAGGTCGACATTGCTTTGCTCGATGGAACGTTTTTTTCTCCAGAGGAATTGCCTTCACGCGATCTGTCCTCCATAGGGCATCCGTTTATCTTAGATTCCATGAAAATCTTATCGGAAATTGCACAGAGTGGAAAAACTCAGATCTTCTTCACACACCTGAACCATTCCAATCTAGCCCTCGATCCTGACGGTGATGCTAGAAAAATGATCGAAAAAAACGCATTTGCTTTAGCAGAAGACGGGATGGAATTCTCTTTATGATGAGGAATCCGATAAGGATGGCAAATGTTTATTAAGCCGGATTGTAGGAATCGCGCCCTCACGGACCAAACGAGGCTCCTTCCCGGATAAATCCACAACCGTTGATGGCAAAAGGCCTTTGGTCTCTCCTCCATCCACGAAAAGATCGACTGCCCCTTCGAATAATTCCCTCGCTTTTTCAGGATCGGAGATTGGCATTTCTCCTGAGATATTGGCGCTCGTGGCCGTAATCGGAAAACCAGCCTGACGCACCAAAGTTCTCACCCAGTTGTGTTCGGTCAGACGCACACCGACAGTCCCGCCTTCTCCGAGCAGTTCATTCGGAACTGCGGGAGAAGCCTTGAAAATAATGGTTAAAGGTCCTGGCCAGAACTCTGAAATCAGCTGTTGAAATGACAAAGGATCTCCGGAAATGATCAGGCGAAGCATCGAGAAATCAGAAATCACAACTGAGAGAGGTTTCAGAGGCTCCCGTTTTTTCAAACGATACACCTTTTTGATGGCCTCTGCAGAAAACCCATTTGCACCGAGTCCGTAGAATGTCTCTGTAGGATAAACAATAACACCATCTCTCTGTAAAACCCCAGCAATCTCCTCGATCTTGTCGATTGCAATGGTATCAGGATGGATTTTTATAACTCTTGTTTTCATG
>DAOWCB010000307.1 GCA_030633795.1 Candidatus Aminicenantota bacterium
CCTCCTCCCGAGTTGGGGCCGAATCCAAAAGAAATAGCCAGTTTGTCTTTTTTATACACGGCAAAAAAGCTCGGGAAAATCGGGACATTTACCTCCCCGACATATGTGTCTTGGTTCAGCAGTGGAAACTTATTGATGACAGTTTTATCCTGCCATATCGATTGATTGTGGATTGCCAGATGGAATCCGTTTTCGAGATGGACAACACCAGCTGGATTATAGTAGACAGCATCGATCAACATGGAAGCATTGCGGGCGGGGAGACGAATGTACATGACACTCTGGTTGGTATTCGTGATTATTGTCCCAAAGACTGCTGGTACAGCGAACATAAACAGAATAATTGCGATAAGACCTTTTTTCATTTATTTTCCTCCATATTTATATTGTACCCGTTTCCCTAACTGGGTACTGCCAGAGAATATACAAATTTTTTTCTCAAGATGCAAGTTAAATTTGTGATGGCGATACTAAACAGGAAAGCATCCGGCTTGAAAAAAAAGGTTTCAAAAAGTATAGTTGAAAAGAACCGATGGCCAAAAAAAAATCCGCCACACCGATGATGGAACAATACCACAGGATCAAAAAACAATATCAGGATGCTCTGTTATTTTTCCGACTGGGTGATTTTTATGAGATGTTCTTCGAGGATGCCAAAACGGCTGCTCCGGTTTTGGAGATTGCCTTGACTTCCCGCCATAAAGTTCCGATGTGTGGGGTTCCCTATCATGCAGCTCATTCCTATCTGGTGAAACTCCTGCGGAAAGGATTCAAGGTGGCCATATGCGAGCAGGTGGAGGATGCAAAGCAGGCCCTCGGTGTGGTCAAAAGGGACGTGGTCAAAGTCCTGACTCCTGGAACAGCGGTTGAGCTTGAGTTGGAGGAGGAAAAAGAGAATACCTACATTGCCAGCTTGTTTATGCCAGATCAAGAATGGGGTTTGGCCTTGATCGATTTTGCTTCTGGCGAGATGAAAACTATCCAGGGTGAGTTGAGCAGCATGCTTGCCGATGAGCTTTTCAAGATTTATCCGAAAGAAATCATCTATCCAGAAGACCAGTCCGATGAGGTCGAAAGAATTCTTGCCCGTTCGGGGATGAACAGCGTGGCAAGGAGCCCCCAGGAGGAGTGGGTATTTGACTTCACGCAGGCGAAAAATCTTTTACTCGATCATTTTCAGGTCAAGTCGCTGGACGGTTATGGATTGGGAAGTAAAAACCTATCCATATCGGCATCTGGTGCGCTTTTGTATTATTTGAGGAACTTGAGAAAGGATTCTCTCTCCTTGGTGCATGGGCTTTCGTATGTTCAATCGTCCCTGCACATGATCTTGGATGCGACTTCGATAAAAAATCTAGAGCTCACAAAAAATTTAAGAGATGGGCGCATACAAGATTCTCTTTTAGACGTCATCGATTTTACGGTCACTTCCATGGGGGGCAGGCTTCTCCGTTACTGGCTTTTACATCCGTTATTGGATAAAAAAGAAATTGAGCGCCGGCTGGAAACCGTGGATGAATTCCTTTCCCAAACCATTGAACGTCAGGAACTGAGGGGCGGGCTCAAAGACATTTTTGACTTGGAAAGGCTCACCGGGAAAATCTCTCTGGCTGTAGCCAATGCCAAAGACCTTGTTGCTCTGAAAAGATCCCTTCTGCCCCTTCCTCAAATCCAGTCTGTCATCCGATCCTTCGCATCCGAGAAGATGAAAAAAATTCAAAAGGATTGGGATAATGCCATTGACATTGTGGAATTGATCGAAAGCGCACTATTGGACGAGCCATCTTTCCTCCTTACCGATGGGGGAATCATCAAGCAGGGATACAACCGGGAGTTGGATGAATTGAGGGAGATCAGTCTCTCAGGAAAAACATTCATCACTCAAATGGAGAGGAAAGAAAGAGAGCAGGCAGGTATTTCGTCCCTAAAGATTCGGTATAACAAGGTTTTTGGTTATTACATAGATGTGACAAAACCCAATCTGCACCTGGTCCCGCCGGACTATATCCGGAAGCAAACCCTGGTCAACTCTGAACGGTTCATCACACCCGAACTCAAAGAGTATGAGGAGAAAGTCCTGAATGCCGAACAAAAGATCGGAGAATTGGAATATCATTTATTCCTTGAAGTCAGGGAGAAAATTTCTCAAGAAAAGGAACGGCTTCAAAAAATTGCCACCTGTATCGCGCTTCTGGATGTGCTTTCTTGTTTAGCCGAATTGGCGTCTCAACACAGCTATAAAAGGCCGAGTGTCAGTGAGGAGGAAGGGATAAAGATTGTGGAGGGAAGACATCCTGTCATCGAAGTGACGAATGATGAACCCTTCATACCCAACGACACACTCCTGGATAGGGAGGCGAACCAAATCCTTATTGTGACAGGACCTAACATGGGGGGCAAGTCCACATACCTAAGGCAGGTAGCCCTGATTTGTATCTTGGCCCAGATGGGGTCTTTTGTTCCTGCCAGCGAGGCCGAAATAGGGTTGGTGGATCGTATTTTTACCCGAATTGGAGCCATGGATTTTTTGAGCGTGGGGCATTCGACGTTTATGGTAGAAATGCTGGAGACAGCCAACATCCTGAACAACGCCACGAATAACAGCTTGATTCTTCTCGATGAAATCGGAAGGGGAACGAGCACATTTGATGGCCTCAGCATCGCATGGGCCGTGGCCGAGTATCTCCATGACAAACAAGATGTTCAGGCCAAGACCCTGTTTGCCACCCATTATCATGAGTTGACAGAGCTTGAGCTAACGATGGAGAGGGTCAAGAACTATCATGTTTCTGTGAAGGAGTGGAAAGAAGATATTATTTTCTTGCGGAAAATCGTTCCCGGAGCTTCCGATCAAAGCTACGGCATTCACGTGGCACGTTTGGCGGGAATACCCCGTTCCGTGATAGAAAGAGCCAAGGAAATCCTTTTTAACCTTGAGAAACAGGAATTGGATGATGCCGGCCTCCCCAGG
>DAOWCB010000059.1 GCA_030633795.1 Candidatus Aminicenantota bacterium
AGCCCCATGGTTAGGCCCTGTTCTTTCAGTTCTGTACCACGAGAGAGGTCGGCTCTCAGCCACACGCGGCAGGTCAATTCGCTGTTTTCTTGGAGTTCGATGAAACGCTTGGTTTGCTCAGGAGAGGCGATATCGTGAATTTCCACAACTCCCGCCTCCCGGAGCGCCTTCAATCCTGCACGGTTTTCATCCAGCATTCTTTTGTGGGATTTCCGCTTAACAGCTTGTCTTAAACGGTTCAAAGCCGGCGAATTTCCAAATATGATTCCTGTTGGTTTTCCATCAGGGGCTATCTCCATTCCATCGATTTTTTCGTTTTCCATCCCTGCGGCTTTCAAGGCTGCCGTGTTTGCCAACCACTCTTTGTAATCGAACCGGCAGAGCAAGCAAGGATTATCAGGAGTCAGGTCATCGATCATGGACCTGTCGGGTCGCCAGGCCTCTGTTTTGCCAAAAATGTCATCACCAGCATCTCCCAGGGACCATTGTTCGTATGCTCCCCAAAGGCCTCCAGTGATCCACTCTCCTTGATCCAACAATTTAGCCACACGGCCGATCTCTTCCACCAGTCCCTTTTCATCGGCTACAGTCATCAGATTGGCATCGATGATCAAGGATCCTGCTCGGCTAAAATGGACATGGCCATCGATAATCCCAGGAGTGACAAATTTGCCTTCCAAATCGATTACCTCTGTTTTATCCCCAATGAACTTTTTCACTTTTGTATCATCAGAGAGTACGGCTGTGATTTTGTTCCCGGTGATTGTCAGGGCTTTTGCCGAAGGATTGTCGGTATCGGCTGTAAAAATTTCCCCGTTCATCAGCACTAAATCGGCTGGTTCGATTTGTGCCTTTGTGCAACTAACTAAATTTAACAGCAACAAAAATGTGAAGAATAAACCCAGGAAAGTGTGATGTAGACTTATTGATCTTTTCATTCTCCCTCCTCTGTGAATTTTTTTTCTTCTCTGTCTTGTATCATGCATTGCCGATTATATCCCTGATTAAAAAAAAATGTCAAAGTCACCCCACCCCTTCATTGTTGAAGTGGCGAGGAAGTGGTGTTGACAGTAGTGCAGGAAATAAATGTAATATAGGGGAGTGATGGCAATTTTCCTGCAAAAAGGAGGCAAGTGAAATGACCAGACAAAAACGTTGGCAGTCTTTCCGCATTTTTTGTGTTGCACTAATCCTGCTCCTGGCGATTCCTGCCATTCCTGAAGATCGTGGCGTTGCCGCTGTCGATGATAGCCAGAATATCTTGGCCGAAAGAGATCGGGCGCGTGTGATGAATGAATGGTTGAAATGGCGCTTGGAGAATATTGTCCCAGAACTGATGCGGAGAGAAGGCATCGATATGTGGCTCGTTATCAACAGAGAGTACAATGAGGATCCCGTTTACATGAGCCTTGTTCCTGAACCTGTTATGTATGCCAGGCGAACTTCGATTCTTATTTTTCATGACCGTGGGGAAGAGCTTGGAGTTGAGAGAATGAGCGGGAGTTACTACGGTATGGGAGAATTGTACAAATCCACTTGGGTCGATAAAAAGAAACTGCAGTTTGAGAGTTTGGCGGACTTCATTAAGAGACGTGATCCGAAAAAAATAGGGATAAACGTCTCTTCAAGATGGGCCTTCGGGGATGGCCTGAGTGCAAGCCTTAGGGAAAAGTTGGAAAAAGCCCTTGGATTTGAGTTATCTTCGAGGTTTGTCTCGGCCGAGAACCTATGTGTGGGATGGCTCGAGACAAGGAGTCCGATGGAATTGAGCGCCTATAGGCACATCTGTGGTATCGCTCATGATGTCATTAGGGAATTTTTTTCGAACAAAATTATCACTCCGGATATCACCACTCCAGATGATGTCGTTTGGTGGATAAGGGGTAAGTTCCGGGAGTTGAAACTGGATACATGGTTCCAGCCTTCGATCTCTATCCAAAGGCACAAGAGTGAAGCCGCAAAATACAGTGATGAAAGAAGTGTAATCCGTAGAGGAGACCTCCTTCACTGCGATGTGGGAATCAAATATCTTGGGATGTGTACGGATATGCAATGGCAGGCATATGTGTGCAAAATAGGTGAAGAGGACGCGCCAGATGGTTTGAAGGAGGCATTACGTCGGGCCAACCGGGTTGGTGAGGTGTTCATGAATGAATTCCAGCTCGGAAGGACCGGCAAACAGATCACGGATATCGCTATGCGCAAGGCTGAAGCAGAGGGATTAAGGCCTCTCATTTACTCGCACCCCGTTGGATTCCATGGACATGGCGCGGGCTGTCAGTTGGATGCACGGCCTTTGGAAAGAGCTCCCGAGGGAATCGAGAAACAAATGGAATATCCGCTGTATTACCACACCGTTTATGCAATCGAATTCAGCAGCACCACCAGTGTACCAGAATGGGATGGCCAGGATGTGCGGATTGGCTTTGAGGACAATGGGGTTTTTATGCATGAAGGGTGCAAGTGGGTAGATGGTCATCAGATAGATCTTTTACTAATTAAATAAAAATGAATAAAAAAGAAAAAATCATCCTGATTGTTATCCTACTTCTGGCTCTTATTTTGCATTTGGCACACTGGTTGGACGTTCGGGAGGATCCGTTTTTTGCCCAGCTTGTCATGGATAGTGAAGAGTATGATCGATGGGCAATGGAAATTGCCGATGGCAATTGGCTGGGTTCGGAAGTCTTTTTCCAAGCTCCCTTGTATCCTTATTTCCTTGCTGTTGTTTACACCCTATTTGGCCATTCCCAGGATGCCGTTTACCTTATCCAGATTGTTCTTGGTCTGTTGGGAATCTATGCCCTTTACCGTGCAGGAAAAAAGATAGCTGAAAAAAAAGTTGGACTTGTTGCCGCGGCACTCTCGGCTTTCTATGGCGTTTATCTTTTTTATGATGTTCAGCTGCTTAAGGAATCCTTGGCTGTCACACTGGTGTGTTTGTTGTTCTGGACCCTGGTTGAAGCCAGAGAGAAAAAAGGGGCGGCTCTTTGGGTGTGGGCGGGAATTATCTGTGGATTTCTCTCCTTGTTGCGTGAGAACATGCTGCTGATTATTCCTTTTCTGATTCTTCTTGCCATTCGGCCTCGTGAGAGATTTTCTGCCTTTTTTCTTCGTGGTCTCGTTTTTGTATTGGGAGTTGTAATTATTCTTACCCCTGTGGCTTTTCGCAATTGGAAAGTGGGAGGCAATTTTTTGCCAACAACATTCCAGGGAGGAGTGAATTTTTACATAGGTAACAATCCCCAGGCGACGGGAACGTATCGATCCCTCTCTCCGGGCAAACAAATCCCTGCCTATGAGCGAACGGAACCCATCAGGCTGGCAGAAAAAGAGATAGGGAGGACTCTTAAACCCTATGAGGTCTCCAATTTCTGGCTGCGCAAATCCCTCGATTGGGCAAAAAAGAATCCCACTGATTTCTTGAAGCTTCAGGTAAAAAAAATCCAGATGTTCTGGAGTTGGTATGAATGGCCGGATGCGGTCGATTATTACTATGTCAAACAGACTTCCATCATCTATAAAATACCCCTCCTCGAATTTGGCAGCATATCCTTTTTGGCGCTCATCGGATTGTGGTTTATTAGACGCCGGCTCCGGGCATTTTTCCCTGTTCTATTATTTGTCGTGATGTGGATGGCTTCGACCGCTGTGTTTTTTCTGTTTTCTCGATACAGATTGCCTGCGGTTCCGGGACTAATTCTCATAGGAGCTGCAGGGGTTGGGTCCGTTTTTGCATCTTGGAATCAAAACCGAAGGCAAAGTGTGATTGTTCTGGGGCTTGTTGTTTTGGCGCTGGGAGCGCCTCTTTTTGTGAATCCAAAACCGAAACAAGACCTTGTGTTTTATAATTTGGCTTTGGTCTACGAAAGAATGGGAAACACAGCCCTAGCTGTGCAGAACTACAAGAAAGCCTATTCCGCCAATCCCAATGATTTTCTCTCCTGTATCAATCTCGGGAATCTTGCCGCTAAAGAAAAAAGGTGGGACGAAGCCCTGGATTGGTATAAAAAAGCGGAAGCTATCGAGTCAGAAGTAGAAGGTGTTCATGCCAATATCGGTGGCGTTTATGTTGCGCAAGGAAATTTTGATGAAGCTGAGAAGGCTTTCGATCGAGCTTTAGAGATAAACGCCGAAAATATCGAGACCCTTCATAACAAAGCCATACTTCTGGCCATGAAAAAACAATTCCGAGAGGCATTGGAAATCAACAAAAAGGTGCTTCAACTTGCCCCCGATTGGCCTCCAGCAGTCCGCTTCCGCGAACGATTGGATCGGATATTAAAAAAAGAATAATCTTCGAAACTATAAGCCTATTTCAGCAATGAGGTGAGTAGCTCCCGAAAATTTATCAGTGACGAAAAGCACATACCGGATGTCCACACTGATTGTCCGCTGAAGCTCAGGAATGACATAAAAATCTCCTGTCACACTCTCGTATATCATGTCAAAAATGATGCCGATCTGTTCTCCTTTGGCATTCAGGGTAGGCGAACCTGAGTTTCCGCCGGTGACATTGGTGGTGTTTAAAAAGCAGGCTGGAATATCATTGAGTTTTTTGTCTACATATTGTCCGAAGTCAGCCTTTTTATGTATTGCCTTTAATTTGGGAGGCACATGAAAAGGGAATTTTCCTGTTTCTTTCTCGATAACACCCTTCAAGGTAGTTTGGGGGAGGTAGAATACAGCATCCCTAGGAGTATATCCTCTGATGAAACCATAGGTGAAGCGGATGGTCGAGTTGGCATCCGATGCAATCCTGCCTTGTTTTTGAGTGAGCAGGCCATCCAAATAGATTTTTTTGAGGTCCAATTTTTCTTGACTGAGGATTTTGTTCTTTTCCCTGAGTTCTTTCATTTCTTTTTCAAGATCAGCCGCAAGATTCAATAAGGGATCGTCAAGTCTTAAGAGTTCTTCCGGTTTCATCTCAAGGAGCTTGAGACACACTGCCTTGTCAGCGAGAGAAGTCTTGTCGTAGAGATTATCCACATATCGTTCGATAGCCTCGTTTGAAGGTTTGACCAACAGATTTTTAAAGGCTTCAGGTATCTGTTTCCAGGGGTAATCCACTAGACTTTTGAGTCGATAGGTTAAGAAAGCTCTGTCGGTTTTAAGGTCGTACCCTCTCTCTGCGAGCTCGATGCGTTGTTTGATGTCGGATAAATCCCTCTCTTGAAATCCTGGTTCTCTCTCGATATCAGGTTTTTGTCTCTCCTCGACAGTTCGGTAGATAGTATGGGCCTGAGATAGAAGAGCTGATCCCAGGCGAGAACTTACGAACTGACTGAACAAATCGCTTTTTCTTGAATGAATTTTGTACTTCTTCATGAAGATTTCTATGTCATCAAGGACATTCGCATACTTTTTCTGCCTATCTGGATCTTGCTTCACCCAATCCAGGAATTCCTTTTCCTGATCATTTTTTTTATCAAGAATGGCGATGTTTTCCATCCCCTCGATTTTGCCCCTGTAATTTTTAAGCGAGTTATTCAGGCCTTTGACGCTTCCAGCATATTTGATTTGGATTTCTCTGTTATTTTCACTGGCTTTTTCCAGATAAGTAATGATATCAGAGTAAAGGGTGATTCTCTTTTTCATGTAATCGATATCGGATTCCAACTCAGAGAGGGAATAATTACGGTAGGTTCTTCCGGGGAAACCCATGACGAATGAAAAATCATTTTCCTGGAATCCATCTAAGGAAATTTTCAAGACGGATTTTGGCTGATAAGGGATATTGTCTTGGCTGTAATCCAAGCCGATGTTATCTTTCGACACATAAGCTCTGAAAAAGGCGAAATCACAAGTATGCCGTGGCCACATCCAATTGTCGATATCTCCCCCATAGTTGCCGAGATCTTTCGGAGGAGCATAGACAATTCGGATATCCTTTAATCTTTTAAACAGGAAGAGATAGAACTGATTTCCACTGTACATGCTGGCCACTCTTGCACGGATATCCGCTCCCTGTTTTTCTTCCTCTGCGATGATATTCTTTTTTACTTTTTCTAAAGCTTCGTATTTCTGACGGTAAGACATGGAAGGTTTTAATGCAGAAATAACTCTTTCGGTGATTTCTTCATATCCGAGCAACACATCTGCATGAGAGCCCTTGGATGGGATTTCTTCTTGTTTTGTCCAGGCAATAAATCCATTTTGTATATAGTCTTTTTCGGGTGTTGAGGCGCGCTGGAGTGCCCCAAAGGCCACATGGTGATTGGTAAGGATGAGCCCTTCCTTGCTGACAAATTCTCCGCTCCCTCCTCCCAGGTGGACAACGGCGCTCATCAAACCTGTCCCATCCTTTTTATAAAGGTCATCGGGATTCATTTGCAGACCTAGAGATTTCAAGTTTAGATCTGTCATCTGGTGAGGCATCCACATGCCATCATCGGCTGGGGATGATATGACTAGGAAAAGAACAAATGGAATGGATAAAAGCAATTTTAGAAGTTTCATCGTTTGATCTCCTTTTTTTCAGTGGTCTCGATTCGTCATATAAAACGAAATACTATAATAAAAGAACATCAAAAGGACAAGTCATTCAGCCTGAATTATTCAGGTTAAGGAAGCGGAGGCTTTTGGGTTCCCGTTCCATATGATAAACGATAATTCCTTGCAGAATTTTACGGACTGCTTTTAGCTTTTCACGTTTCATAGGAAGGTCTTTATCTTTTGGAGGTGGATTTTTCTTCACCCACTGGAGGAATTCGTTCATCTTTTGTTGTATTTCCTCTTTTTTATGAAAGGCACAGCTTGTGCAATATACTCCTTCCTTTTTTGAAGAAAGCCATGCTGAGTCCATGATTTCTTTCTGGCATTTCCGGCATTTTTTAAAGCTCGGAAGAAATCCGTTTATTTTGAGAATCCAAACTTCAAAATAAGCTCCCAATAAATCTAGATCGCCCCCAGCGTTCATGGCTTTGAGGGTGGATTCTAAAAGACGGAAAAGAATGTCGTCTTTTTCTCTAGTAGGAAAAAATTCCTCTATGAGCTCGGAAAAATAGCTGAGAATAAATGCTCTATCCACATCTCTATGAAGGTCGAAGTTGGATTCGATGAGATCGCAGTTGTTCAGGACGACCAGGTCCTTGTGTTCCTTTTCGTAATAATGAAGTGTTACATGTGAGAGAGGTTCCAGGCCGCTCCCGAAGCGGTTCCCGAATTTCCGCGCTCCCTTTGCTATTCCTTTGACGATACCTTTATTTTTAGCAAAAAAGACAACGATCTTGTCCTGTTCTCCCACGTGGAAAGTTCTCAGGATAAAAGCTTCGGATTGTTCCAGTGGCATCGGAGGTTATGTGAGGTGTGTCAGAAATAGAGTTCCGAACCCAAGGAAGGTCAGGAATCCCATTGAATCTGTACACATGGTGAGAAGGTTGACCGACCCAAGAGCCGGATCGAGGCGCAGGAGTTTCAGAAAAAGAGGAATAAGGGTTCCGACCAAAGCAGCAACAAAAAGATTGACGATGCAAGCCAATCCCAGGACTAAGCCGAAATAGAGATTGCCGATGAGTGCATACGAAAGTCCGCCAAGAATGGAACCTATAATGATGCCATTTCCTATCCCGACCATGAGCTCTTTAAACAGGGCTTTTCTGGCTGAGAACCAGGCGATCTGTCCGATTGCGATTTCGCGGACCATTATTGCGATTGTCTGGTTTCCGGCTAT
>DAOWCB010000053.1 GCA_030633795.1 Candidatus Aminicenantota bacterium
TCTTCATCCTGGCCGTAGTAATCGATGATTTCATTCATGCTTACATCGGCCTCGTTCCCGAAACTGGAATACATCCTTATGCCCTTACCGATGCGGTACAGGTGCAGCTTCAACGTCTCACCCACTCCTCCACTCTGAGCAACGATGGAGATATTGCCGGGAAACATCGGCACAAACGTGAAGTTGGCATAAACAGAAATCTCAGGATCTGAATTCTGGATGCCTTGAGAGTTTGGGCCGTAAATCCTCATGCCGTATTTGTGGGCGATTTCCACGATCTGGCGCTCGAGCTGAAGACCCTCCTCCCCGACTTCTTTGAATCCTGCCGTGTGCACGATGGCAAACTTCACGCCTTTTTTGCCACAATCTTCGAGCACGTACGGAACAAGAGTGTTTTTAATGGATATATTCACCAGATCGACATCATCCGGCACTTCGGAAACAGAAGGATATGCTCGAAAACTCTTGATGGATTTTGACTTAGGATTTATCGGATAGATCGGTCCCTTGAAGTTATGATCCAACAGATTTTGCATAACGATGTGACCGATGCTCAAAGGATTATTCGAAGCCCCTACAATCGCCACAGATTTGGGTTTAAATAAGGCATCAAGCATGTTTTCCTCCTTTTGTTTCAAAGGCAAATAAAGCCGCACCAAGAGCGCCAGTCAATTGAGGGAAAGGGGGCACAAAAATTTCTTTTCCGAGTTTTTGCTCGCACATCTTGACAAAATAGGGATTGTAAGCCACTACTCCCCCGCTCATCACGATGTTTCCCTCCAGGGGATCCATTTCGAGTGCTCTTTTTATCACAGAATCAAAAATGCCCTTGATGATATCCTCTTCACGGACATTCTGGCGGATCTTGGTCAGTATCTCCGTCGCTGTGAATACCGTGCAGTAGCTGCCGATCGTGACATTCTTCGTGGCTTTTTCCGCAAGCCCGTTGAGTTTTTCTATTTCGATCTTAAGGCGATTGGCGATTTCTTCTAAGAACGCCCCTGTTCCAGCCGCACATTTGCGGTTCATCTTGAAACCGGTGCGTTTTCCGGAATTGTCGATCTTTATGATCTTGGAATCCTGGCCCCCGATGTCGATCAGCGTATGCGCCCGCCGATAATAGTGATAACTTCCTTTTGCATGGCAGCTGATTTCGGTTTTGGTCAAATCAGCAAACGGAACATTTCGCCTGCCGTATCCTGTGCTGATCACCCTTTCCTTGTTCTGGCTTTCCCTTTCCACATCTTTAAACGCTTTTTTGTAGGCTTTATCGGCAGCTGCCTCAAAATCAGCGCCGGAATGGATGACCGAATGGCCGATTATCTTAGATTTATTATCAAGAACAATGGCTTTGGTTGTGGATGCTCCTACATCTATCCCGATAAAATAATACACGGCCTATTTGCTCTCGAGTTGCTCCACAAACGCCTCGATATTGGTTTTTGCCTGTTCTTCCGAATAACAGCGCAGGTCGTTCAAATCTCCGTTAATGGTTAGTGCGGGGATCCCGAGTTTTTTCTCCAGCCTTTCGGGCATTCCATAACGGTTGTTGGAGTTATTCGGGCAGGTCTTGGCGTCATGGAACAAAAGGCCATTCAGCCCGTACATATCGACCATTTCTTCTATATAACGTTCCTTAAAATTCTCATCCCTGACTATAAAAATCTCTGTGTAGGCCCGCGCCATACTCATAAAAGGATCATCGGGATCGAACGAATCGAATATCCAGCTGTTGCAATAAGTGGATGCGATAACGGCGGTTTTCAAGCTGATGAAAAACTCGGCCAAATCCCTTAGTTTTCCCCAAATGGGCATTCCCTCCCAGTAGAGCCGGAATTCTTCCTCTTGGACAGCTCCTTCCTTTTGGGCCACCCGTTCCTCCAATTCCTGAAGGAGCACCTCGTAATACTCCACAGCCGTTTCTGTCCCCCTGAGCACAACGGCAGGAGCCATATGGATAGTCTCATCGAAGAAACTGATCGGAGCAGGGATGTTTTTGTTTGTCTCTAGGACCTTCTTCCACAATTGCGTACACTCATAAGAAAGACCAAGGACATGCCGGAATTTATCCATGTCGAACTTGTTTCCCGCGATTTCTTCCAACCGAGGGATGAGTCCTTTGATCTGCTTAGCGATGCTAATAAGATGATCATCTGTTATGTTGCCGATGTTTCTATATGTGGAAATACCGAGGGCAGGAACATTCAACTCCTTTGAATACCAGGAAAACCAATCCTGCACATCCCGGCACTGATTGGTGTTGTATACCAGCACATCGGGCAATGGGATTCCCTCGATTCCCTCATAGGCGCGCGAGAGTGGGGTTTCCTTCTTGATAAAAGCGCCGACATCGCTGGTTAAATAGGAACAGATATCCGGGGAATAGCCGATGGCATTGGCCAGAGGAATATAATTGGAAGCAAGTCGTGTGGCTCCTAGCATGGCACCATGGTTCTCAGGATAATAAACGAGAAATCCTAGGCTGAGCAAAAGCTCGGCAGGTCCAACGCTGGTGCACCACGCAACTTTGGGTGATCCTTCTTTTACCGCCCGATCCAACTCGTAGAAATAATCGGCCATGATTTTTCTCATATGGCCCGTAGCTTGGATTTTCTTAATGGCCGGTTTTTTCTCTTCGCTCATCTCGCCCTCTTAAAAAAAGGGGACGGTTCTATTTTTTTGCAATATTTCCTTGATAGAAAAAATAGAACCGTCCCCATTTTTTCGCTTCTTAAGTTTATCAAAATATCAGCATTGCCAATCCAAGTCAAGAAACTTGACCCAAATCGAGACTTTGACCCAATTTCTCTAGCATAGCAATTTGGATGGCTGTATAGGGAATTCCATGCTTTATGGAGTTTTCCCTGTGGATCGACTCTTTTTCCCCAGGAAGGAGCATATCCTCTCCCTGTTGGGATTTTATGTCGGATATGGTTTTTGAAATGTGCGCCAATGCATCATCCTGCTTAAACAGAGTATCGATACGCCATGCTTCGAATGTCTGTCTGATCCGCTGCTTTTCATCATCCATAAGCGGTTCGATATAGGTAGAGACTCCTGTACCGATGACATTGTCTAACTCGATTAGCATGGCTATCCCTGTCCCTTTGTATCCGGCATCGGCCCCTTCTTCCCCCATCCCTCCCAATGGGATCATAGATCCTCTTTTTAGAAAATCCACAACCCCATCGAAAACCCGAGAATCGGTTGTCTTCGATCCGCTGGGACCATAAACGGGAAACGGGAGAGGCGTCCCTTCTATCAGTGCTCGAAGTACACCACTCACAGCATGAATGGTGGTGGCCATGTCGATGGTGACAAATCCTTGGTCATAGGGAATAGACCAGGCAATCACATTTGTGCCTAGCCTATTTTTTTCTCCTCCATAAGGCTTCACCACAGAAGGGGTTGTGCTGGTGACTCTTCCGGAAAGGTCCTTCTCCGCACAAATTTTTTCCGTGTAAATGGCACCGATGCCAAAATGATTGGCATTGGCAACATAGACTTTGCCATACCCATGTTTCCGGGCTAATTCTTTGACCATTTCAACTGCATCCATAGCCAAAGGATGGCCGAGATC
Source organism: Candidatus Aminicenantota bacterium (assembly GCA_030633795.1). Classification (GTDB taxonomy): domain Bacteria; phylum Acidobacteriota; class Aminicenantia; order Aminicenantales; family Aminicenantaceae. The sequence continues at coordinate 3,581 of DAOWCB010000053.1, forward strand.
CCCATGGGCATCGACATGCCGTATCGGAAAGTTAGGATTTCGCGTTTTATCCTCAGCTTTGGCGCGTGGGTCCGTCCCTCCCTGTTTTATCGAGTTGATCACGATCAAATCCAGGCTGTTAATCCCGTGGGAAAAAATCCCCCTCATGTCCGCTTCCACAAGAACTTCGGCTGTGATGCTAGCCTTATGCAGAGGAATCCCTTGTCTTGTCAAGACATCCTTGACATAAGCTTTGATGACTTCGGGTTTATACATAGGAGCAGACTTGCATAATTTGCATAATTTTTGTCAATTCGTCAACACAAAAGTGATAATTCACATAAATGCTTTTTGTATTGCAGCCCATTATGCACTCTTGAAATAAAGAGAATCTAATCCTGCTTGACGATCTTGCTTGACAGGCAAGGAAACAGATGATATGAATGTTTCCCATGGGATTTCAAACAAAAAAAGAGGGGCATTATGAGTTATGAAAACATCATCTTCGATGTAAAGGAAGACAGAGCTTTTTTGATCATCAATCGACCGCCGATGAACATCCTCAATATCGCCACGATGGAAGAGATGAACGATGCCATAACATCTCTAATCGACAATAAAGAAATTAAGGTTTTAATCCTTACAAGTTCGGGTGAAAAAGCCTTTTCGGCAGGCGTAGATGTCACCGAACACACAGAGGAAAAAGTGGAAGAAATGCTCCGGATTTTCCACGATGTGTTCCGCAATTTATCAAAGCTGAATCAGGTCACCGTGGCGGCTGTCAAAGGATTCACACTGGGAGGCGGATGCGAGGTGGCCATTTTCTGTGACATGATTTTTGCCGCGGAAAACCTTAAAATCGGTCAGCCGGAAATAAAACTTGCCGTAATCCCTCCGATTGCCCTATTGATCATGCCGCGACTCATCGGACTGAAAAAAGCTTCAGAGCTGCTTTTCACCGGTAAGATCATTGATGCGGAGGAGGCCGAGCGGATCGGGCTGGTCAATAAGACTGTTCCATTGGATAACTTTGATGAGGAATTGACAAATTTCATCCAACCCTTAGCTGAGTTGAGCTTGATCGGATTAAAGTTTTCAAAAAGAGGAATCCAACTGGGATTGGAAACATCTTTTCACGAAGGATTGGAAAAAATCGAAAAGATGTATCTCGAAGATTTGATGGCCTCTGAAGATTCCCATGAAGGACTTAAAGCCTTTATGGAAAAGAGGAAGCCTACCTGGAAAAATCAATAAAGGAGGAACAAATGAAAGCCGCCGTATTTCACGGGCCTAACCAGCCTTTAAAAATCGAGGAGGTGGAAAAACCAAAAATCAATTCCGGTGAAATTCTTGTGAAGATTGCCGCCTGCGGCGTCTGCAACACGGATATGCATTACATTGATCATGGCGTCTCCACCTTCAAAAAGCCTCCGATGATACTCGGGCATGAGCCCTCAGGAACAGTGGCTGAAGCAGGTACGGATGTCCAAAACTTCCAGGTCGGTGACAGGGTCCTTATTCCTCCGGTTTTTTCCTGTGGCTATTGCGACAACTGCCGTCTTGGAAAGGAAAACATTTGCCTGAACATGTTGATGTTGGGAAACCATATGGACGGGGCCTACGCAGAATACACCAAGGTTCCTGCCAAAGATTGTCAACACCTTCCTGAAGACCTTCCCATCGAAGAATCGAGCATCATCGCGGATGCCATTTCCACTCCCTTTCACGCGGTGAAAAACAGGGCGCGAGTCCAACCGGGTGACTCGGTTGTGGTATTCGGCTGTGGAGGCGTAGGCATCAATGTCGTGCAGATAGCCGCCGCTGCTGGAGGTTTAGTCATCGCGGTGGATATTGTCGATAACAAATTGGAGGTGGCCAAGAAGCTTGGCGCACAGCACACAATCAATGCTAAAGACATGGAGGACAAGGCCCTTCTCAAACAGATAAGAATTTTAACAGGAGGAGGCGCAGATATTTCAATCGAAGCCATAGGCAATCCCAAAACGATCGTTCTGGCTACCAATGCTGTAAAACCCGGTGGATGCCACTGTCAGGTGGGTTACACACACCACGATGTCCCGATCAATGCAGCCAGATTGATGTTCCGGGAGATCGAGATAAAAGGATCCCTGGGATGCCGCCCAGTGGACTATCCCAAGATCATCGAAATGGTTAGAATAGGAAAGATCCAGCTCAAGCCGGTAGTCACCCACAAATTCAAGCTCGAAGAGATAAACGATGCGTTCGAACTGATGAGGAAGGGCGAATCCCTCCGGTCCATCATCACATTTTGAATTAGCCTGGATTATTCATAAACATGATTTTTTTAGCGGGATTTAATGCTATATGCATTGAAATCAGGGACATACAGAAATTGGGGACATGTATTGATTTGTTTTTAAAATCGGTAACGTGTCCCTTGATTTTAAGCTAAGAGGAAAATTTAGCCGAAAAAAATGACAAATATTGTCGCATCAATGCAATAAATTGTCATTACTCGTGAAATAAATTTCTATCATAGATCTATTTTCTTTCTTTTCAATTAGTTATATATCACCACGCCTGGCACAATACTTGCAAGATTGATCAGGGAAGAACTGTAGAAAAGATCCAGAAGGATATATAGTTATGCCGAGAAAAAATAAAGGGTTCACCCTTATAGAGCTTTTGATCGTCGTAGCCATTATTGGAATCCTCGCTGTTTTACTGATTCCCAATGTGATCACTGCCATCCAGAAAGCCAAACAAAAAAGCACGATGAAAGAAATCATATCCATTGCCACGGCAGCTGCGGATCATGTGGGGGACCAAGGCGATTGGACCTTCAGCCAATCCGGAGACATTACTCCAGGCAGCGATTTTGTTCAAGCCCTCACGCCGTTCTACATCAATGCTTGTCCTGTAGAGGATCATTGGGGGGAGCCTTTCAAAGTATACCTCGGGAGCCAAGCAACTGTACGCAATATTCAACTTGAAGATTTGGGATCTGATGATTTTGTGATCCAATCTTATGGCCGAGATGGGAATTCAGATGGATGGAGCTACGACCCCACAGACACTGAGGATGCTTTTTATACAGTAGATGGTTGGCCTGCGTTTAAATTGGATTTGGTCAACTGGAACGGCGGCTGGATTCGAGCACCGAAAGTCGCACAGCGCTAGCAACTAAATCCTTTAAGATCATCCACCCTCAAGTTCAGGGAGATCCGACCTTCAGCGGCGAACTGGATGAGACGGGCAAAAAAATCTCTGGAGAATATTCTCAGGGTGGCGCGGCCGGTACTTTTTCGGTTGAAAAAGAATAAATTTCCAGTTGTCCTATATTACAACTATTTCCCTTTAAACGTGCCTTTACGTTTTTCCAGAAAGGCCTGCACACCTTCCTTTTTATCATCTGTTGTGCAGCTCAAAGCATGGAGGTAGGACTCAAGGGCGTAACCTGAGACTGTATCCCCTTCCTGGCTTCGATTTACCGCCTCTTTAGCATATCGAACAGCCAGAGGGGGCCTTTTGGCAATCTTTTGCGCCAATTCCATGGATTTTTCCATCAATTTATCGAGGGGAACGACCTGATTGACCAATCCGATCCGGTAAGCTTCCTGGGCGTCGATGAAATCGCCGGTGAGGATCATCTCCATCGCTCTTCCGAGCCCGACAAGCCGGGGAAGCCGCTGCGTTCCCCCGTCACCCGGAATAATACCAAGTTTGACCTCTGGAGCACCGAACTGCGCCTGTTCCGAACAGATGCGGATAGAACAGGCCAGGGCAAGTTCTAATCCCCCTCCCAAAGCATACCCGTTCACAGCCGCTATCACAGGAATGGGTAAGTTTTCTATGCGGGAAAAAATGGTCTGTCTTGTTCGAGAAACTTTCCTGCCCACCAAGGCATCCCTGTCCACTAACTCCTTTATGTCCGCCCCTGCCATAAAAGCCTTCTCCCCTGCTCCTGTAATAACGAGCACACGAAGCTTTTCATCATTCTCCACACTATCCAGGAACCGCTTCAGTTCCTCTGTCAATTCGTTGGAAAGAGCATTCAGCTTTTCTGGACGATTGATGGTGAGCACACCGATATTTCCCTTTTTTTCGTAAATAAGTGTTTTATACATGCCTTTTCTCCCTTTTTAATCCTTAATAAATCCTTGTTGACAATTAAACTGGATTATTTACAAGCCAAGATTGCTGTAGCGGCGAAGAAGTGGCTCATGAAACTGTAGTGAACTACCGTGAATGGGCCACAATGAAGCCGATGCAGTGAGATTGGCTTGCCTGAAGGGTAAAAAATGCCTCTTAAGATGAAGAAATTCTTTTAAACAAATATTTGTTTGGACTGCA
>DAOWCB010000246.1 GCA_030633795.1 Candidatus Aminicenantota bacterium
AAAGTAATAAAATCCTATCCCCAGGTCAGAAAAGAAACCAAGAATAGTCAGAGGATTTTCTGTCTGAAATGCATATATTCTACCCTCGAGAAAGAGGCCTATAGAGAACATGCCTGTGATGCAGACAAAAAAGATGAGCCCTCTCCGATATTTTTTCAAGACGACATGGCCGAGTCCGGGAAATAACCATCCCAGCGCCATGCATACAAAGGATTTTAGTGCCATTTTTGAGTAGAAATGATAATGGAAAAGACAAATCAAATCAAGCGCAAATCCACAAACCGCAACATTTGCATTGAGATGCTTACACTGCATACGAAATTATTGCAAGTCCTATAGAGTTTCATTATAATGAATAATCCTTATTTGAAGGGAAAATTAAGCCTTGAGAAAAATACATAAGTATGCAACCGGCCGATGGAACTCAAAGAAGTGTGGATGGACGAATAAAAATAGGAGGAAAAATGGATTTAAAAAATTATAACGAAATAATAAAGTTTGCCATAAACAGGGAAGAGGCGGCGATAGATTCTTACGGGGATATGAGCGAGAAGGCTAAAATGCCTGGCTTACGGGAATTGCTTCTCGAACTGCAAGATGAAGAAAAAAATCACAAGAAGCTCCTTGAGGACATCACCCAGGAACAGATCTCATCATTCAAGACAGATGAGGTTATTGATCTAAAAATATCCGATTATTTGACAGAAGAACCGCCAAGCGAAGATATGACCTTCCAAGATCTCCTCATATTAGCCGCGAAGAAAGAGCAGGAAGCTGTGGAGCTTTATACAAAGTTGGGGGAAGGTTCCGATAGCGAAGATTTGAAGAAGCTGTTTGATTTTCTGATCGCTCAGGAAAAAGCCCATAAATTGAAATTGGAGACAGAATACGAAAAGCATGTTCTGGCGGATGACTGATTAAATCTTCCCGCGAGAAAACCTTGTGACACAAGATTTTTTTTAAGGAGAAAAAAATGGAAAAATGGGAATGCACAGCATGTGGTTTCATTTACGACCCTGAAAATGGCGATCCCGATAACGGAGTCGAACCCGGCACAGCTTTCGAGGATCTTCCCGACGATTGGGTTTGCCCGCAGTGTGGTGTTGGGAAGGAATATTTCCAGAAGATGGCCTGATAAAAACGAGATATTGAAGCATGCGTGTTTTAGTTGTAGGAAATGGCCTAGCCGGGACGATTGCATCCATAACGCTCCGTGAACTCAGCCCTGCTGCCGATATTGATATTTTTGCCGAACAAGAGCATCTTTATTTCCCCCGTCCGAATCTGATTGAGTTTCTGGCCGGAAACACCTCCCAAGAAATCCTATTCGCCTTTTCAGAGGAATGGTTTGACGATCATAACATTTCCATTCATCTCGGGCAGCCTGTAAGAAAGCTTCATCCCGAATCAAAACACGTTGAGTTGGATGGAGGGAAAAAAGAGTCCTATGATTTTTTGCTCCTGGCCAATGGAGCATCATCCTGGGTGCCTCCCATTAGAGGAGTAGATAAAAAAGGAGTTTTTACCCTCAGGACCTTGGATGATGCCGTTGCCATAATCGGATGGATCAAGGACCACACTAATGTCGTTATCATTGGGGGAGGATTGTTGGGTCTGGAAATAGCACGCGCCGTCCGTACAAGAGGAGCATCGGTCCAAGTCGTGGAGTTTTTCCCCCGTTTGCTGCCTCGACAACTCGATACCGAGGGAGCCTCAGTCCTGCAGTCCAAGATCGAAGATATGGGGATCAAAGTTCATCTGGGTATCGTTACAGAAGAAATCCTTGGGGATGGAAAAGTAGAAGGCTTAAAGTTTAAGAGCGGAGAGGAACTGGAAGCACAAACCGCTGTTGTAGCTGCAGGGGTAAGACCGAATATCCACCTTGCTGCGGAGGCAGGCCTTGAGACAGATAAAGGCATCATCGTCGATGATTCTCTCCAGACAAGCCACCCCGGTATTTTTGCAGCAGGGGACAATGTTCAGCATAGAGATAAAATTTATGGTATCATACCAGCCTCGTTTAACCAGGCTAGAACCGCGGCTTACAAAATCGCGGGACACGAAAAGAAATACACGGGGACTGTTCTCTCGAATACTTTGAAAGTTGTCGGTTTGGATTTGACCTCGATTGGGCTTGTGACTCCGGAGGAAGGAACGACTGATGAATTCAGAAAAATGATCGAAGAAGAAGGAATTTATAAAAAGATCGTTATTCAGAATGGAAAACTTATCGGAGCCATATGGATGGGAACAAAACAAAACATTAACGAGATCAACCGCATAATCCTTAAACAGATCGATGTCGGAATGTGGAAGGAGTCATTGATGAAGGATGATTTCGATTTTTCGGTCCTATGAAAAATAAAACCTGTTTTTTTCTTTTGGCCATTATTCTGTTTGCCGCACCTGCACTGGGCCAAATCTCTGGGTATGTTTCTGCCAATTATTTCAAAAGCCAAGAAGATGGGGATTATTTTAAGGGGACTTTTGGAAGTCCTCTGTTTGGGCTTATTTTCTCGGGGGATATTTCTACTGGTTTTGCCTACGGAGCCGAGTTTCGAGTCACCGATATCACCGATATCGAGATCGATCAAGCTTGGGTTGGACTCAGTTCTTCGGAAGCTTTCCGTCTTCAAGGAGGCCTGTATCTCGTGCCCTTCGGGATTTATAACCGTATCAACAGGCCGCACCAAACGGCCTTGATCAATTCTCCTCTGCATGTGGAGTATTGCTACCCTGAACGGTGGAGAGACATCGGGGTACTGGTCGATGGGACAATCGGAGGTTTTGTGTATCAAGGGTATTTGGGAAATGGCCTTCGGGAAGGGCAAACCCTCCGAGATGGCCAACAGTTTGAGGATAACAACAAGGATAAAGGAAAAGGGGGCAGAGTCGGCTGGAGACTCAGTCAGGGCTTCGAGTTGGCCTATTCTATCAATTCCGGAAAATACGATGACGAAGACAGCCGGAAGTTGATCCTACACGGGGTGGATGTGAACTGGATGACTGAGGACTGGCAGATAATGGGAGAGTACACAAAAGCCATCATTAAAAATCCAGAAGGCTACACAAATGGAGATGTCGAAGCCTATTTTGTTCAGGTTGTGGTTTATATGGGTGAGTTTCAACCCTTCGCGAGCTACCAGAAATTGAAATATGTGGATCCTTATCATGGGCCCGGATTTTCTACTTTACTCGGACCCGGAGAAGGGATTTCTGTCGACAGAAGCCGATGGGCGCTGGGTGTGACCTATATGCCCGTTCCCAATATCTTCATTACATTCGAATATGATTTCAATCGAGAGAAGATCATCACTAAAAAGGGCGATTTATTGGCCGTTCAAGTGGCAGTCCATTTTTAGCCTTGTTTCCCTAAATAACTTCTGATAGAATTTTGTCCTTGTTTAACCTGATGAGTTCAGGCTAGTTCTGTTTGAGAAAATTAACCTTAAGAGAATAATTATGGCAAATATCGTTGTGCTCGGTACTCAATGGGGTGATGAAGGAAAAGGCAAG
>DAOWCB010000378.1 GCA_030633795.1 Candidatus Aminicenantota bacterium
AAAACTCTATCAGAACTTTCGTTATTCTTCCCATATTCTATAATCCGGAAGCATTAAAAATGGATCCTGACTTGTATGCCATCACAGATAAAGGAGAAATAGCCAAAGAAGAGTGGGTCGAATTCGTCTGCCCCACAAGGGTAAAGTACAGAACGCAGAGAATCGCAGACATCAAGCAAATCGTCCAAGAATTCAACCCGGACGGGATCAGTTTAGACTTTATTCGCCATTTTGTCTTCTGGGAAAAAGTCTATCCGGATAGAACACTGAACTCCATCCCCAATACATGTTTTGACTCCCACTGCCTGAATGCATTCGAAAAAGAGACAGACAAGGTCATCCCTCAGGGATTGACAGCCACGCAGCAAAAAGCTGATTGGGTCAAGAACAATGTCTTACAAGAATGGGTAGAGTGGAAATGTTCTATTATCACCAGAATGGTGCAAGAAATCACAGACGCAGCAAAAGCGATAAAACCTGATATAGCGACAAATGTTCATGCCGTTCCCTGGAGGGCCAATGATTTTGAGGGAGCGGCCAGAATCGTCACCGGACAAGACCTCGCTGCAATCTCTCTACACACAGATTTTATATCTCCGATGTGTTATTCTTTTATGGTGAAACGCACCCCATCCTGGATTAGCTCTGTTGTGGACGATATATACAGCCGCACACAGAGCAAAGTCATTCCCAGCATCCAAGTCAAAGAGGCCTATCTGACTGAAATTCTCACCGTCAGCGAATTCCGGGACACTCTCGTCGCAGCTCTCAAATCCCCCTCAAAAGGAGTCATCTTCTGGTCCTGGGACGCCCTAGACAAAGATCCTGAAAAGAAAGACGTGATCAAAGATCTTATAAAAAAACCGGCAAAATAGGCTTTGGACATCATTTATAGAGAAAAATCTCTCAGTGAGGAGGATTGAAACAATGATATCGAATAAACTTAGAAGGAAGTTTTCATATGCCTTGATACTCTTGCTTTTCTTCCTGGTTTCTTTTTCCTGCAAAAAGCCCCCCAAAGCACCAGAATTCGAAATCTTTCTCAATGAGGGATGGTATATACAGTCCTCCGCAGGATTATCAGAAACGGGAGAATCCATTTCGAGCACTGGCTTTGATGTGCAAAGCTGGTATCCTGCAGATGCCCCCAGAACAGTTTTGGCGACCTTATTGGAGAATGGAGTTTACAAAGATCCCTTCTTTGGAAAAAACCTGGAGAACATCCCGACCGAACAGTTTAAACAGCCATGGTGGTACCGAAAGGAATTTATGCTGGAGGAAAAGAATGCGGTTTCCTCCGTCCGCCTCATCTTCGAAGGAATCAACTACAGCGCCAACATCTGGCTCAACGGGAATAAAATCGCATCTGCAGACACGATTTTGGGCGCTTTCCGAATGTTCGAAATCGATATAACGGAGACCGTGGTGACGGGTATGAATGCACTCGTCGTTGAGGTCCTCCCGCCAAAACCCGGCGATTTCACCATCGGATTTGTGGATTGGAATCCCCGTCCACCAGACGAGAATATGGGGATCTGGCGGGAAGTCAAATTACGAATGAGTGGCCCTGTATCCATCAACAATCCCTTCGTCCAGAGTAAGATCAATTTAGAAACATTGAAGGAGGCCCGACTGACAGTGTCCGCTTACCTGATCAATCACAGCGACGAACAGGTATCGGGAATACTACGAGGAGAAATTGAAGAGATCTCATTCAGCCAGCCCTTTAACCTAGCTCCGCACGAAAAACGCAAAATTACACTCAAACCCGATGAACATAACACGTTGATTCTTTCGAATCCCCGCTTGTGGTGGCCAAACAATCTGGGAGATCCAAACCTCTATGCGCTAAAACTCACCGCAATCGCAAACAATCATGAATCAGATGTGCAATCCACTCGATTCGGGATCCGTGAGGTGGCCGACTACATTAACGAAGAGGGCCACCGCGGCTATAAGATCAATGGGGAAAAAGTGCTTATTCGAGGAGGAGGGTGGGTGGACGATCTCTTCTTGGTCGAGGACCCAAAAAAGATCGAAGCCCAGATCAAATATGCCAAACACATGAACCTGAATGCCATCCGCCTGGAAGGATTCTGGGGAAGCAGCCAGACACTCTATGACCTGGCCGATCAGTACGGCATTCTTTTGATGGCGGGCTGGAGCTGTCACTGGGAATGGGAGGGTT
>DAOWCB010000228.1 GCA_030633795.1 Candidatus Aminicenantota bacterium
CACTGAGATCTTCCATGCTCTCTTTTTCTGAACGATGCATTTTGTAGATTTCTCCATGATAGCTAACAGCGCGCCGACTAAAAATGGGGCTTTGTCACCGAACAACTGGCCCAACACACCTTTATAATACTTGCTGAACCGGGTTTCGGTGTAATGGGGGATCCTTCCGAAGATTTCCGCGCCTCCGTAGCCAACAAAGTGGCGGGGCACTTCTTCCCCTTTCCCGCTCACTGCCTGGATGATATCACACTTCACGGTTCTATTTTCTGCCAGCGAGTCGACGAAAACCTTGACTGCTCTTTCAATGTCGTCAGGCATTCCCAGCGTTTTTCCAATGAGATCGGCAGAGCCCTTTCGCAGGAAGCCGAGAGTGATGCTCTCGAGCCCGACCTTGGAATCGATACACCCTTCAAGAACGCTGTTAAAAGTGCCCGATCCTCCTGCTGATATAAGAATCCTGCTTCCTTTTAAAATAAGATTGCAGGTCAGCTTCCTGGCCTCAGCATGGCTGTCAACCGCATGAAGGGAGACATCATCCTGTCCGTAATTCCTGAAAAGGGGGATTATCTTGTTTACTTTTCCCCAATCTTTGATAGAGCCAGATATCGTTGTGGAGACGACTTCAATCCTATCGACACCCATCGTTGGATCTCCTTGTGCTTACCTCCTCGACGAATTCGAGGGCTGATGCTGTTACCTGGTCAATTTCCGAGTTCCCGTCAAGAACAGAGGTCGGGATTTTGAATTCTTTTTTCACAGAATTGCAGACCATTAGATAGCCTTCCCGCAGTTTGACCAGCTTCTCCTCTGTCTCATGGGCCTGTTTCCTTTCGCCTCTGCTCTGGATTCTCGTGATTGATACACCGGGATCTACATCCAGCATGATTACTGCGTCCGGGAGTTTCATGTGGGTAAGCTTGAAACGCTTAAGGGCGGCCAGCTCAGGGAATTTCTCAAATAGGGAGTCATCCTTTCTGGCCCCCTCAGCCCTTCCTGCGAGGATCCTTAGTGCTGATGAGCAGACATCAATATCAAAATATTCTTCCTTGTACAACTTGGCCCAGGCCATCAGGTTAATCAAAGGGCATCCGTCCAGGACGATGACATCAGGCGAATACCACCTCTGCACTTCGCCCATGATATGGTCCCTGAGCAAAAGCTCGGCCATCTTCGGGATTTTGTATTTCTTCAGTGATTTGGCCGTTTTGGCATATCTTCCAACTGCTTCTCTTACTTTCTCGGTGAGCAACGGCTGAAGCTCTTTTTGGTTTTCGTTCTCGTAGAATTCAAGTTTGTCACTTATAAGGCAAACCCTGAAAGTTTCCGACAGCTTTTTCGAAACCAATCTGGAAATGGTGCTCTTTCCCGAACCGTCGATCCCCAGCACTGCCAGGGAAAAGGAAGGTTTCGAGCGCTTGTGCCTCCTGTGCCGATTTGCGGCCTCTGACTCGGAGAGCTCACAGATTATCCTTTCCAAGGAGGCGATGATATCCAGGCAGCCGCTCCTGAAGAGTTTAGGGGGACCGACTGTTATATTGCTCCAGATAGGCAGTGGAACAGCGCTCTTTTTGGGAAAAGCTTTTTCTGGCCCGGAGAGAAATACGGGGATAATCGGAATATCCCGATACTCTTTGGCCAGCCTGCCGACTCCAGTCTTGAATTTTCCTATCTGGCCCGGAACTCCTCTTGTCCCCTCGGGAAACATGATGATGTTGTGCCCCAAATTCAACATTTCCTTCATCCCCTTCAAGGAGTCTTCCACCTTCTCATCTCTTGCGATCCAGATGGGGCGGAACAGGTAGTCCGCCAGTCTAAATACGACCTTCCATTTAGAGAAATATTCTTCGGCCGCAACAGGGTGAGTCATCAGGATGTGTCTTAGGGGAAGAATAGAGAAGAGCAGAAAAGTGTCCAGGTGGCTGTTGTGGTTGGCGATGATGATATACCGGTCTAGAGAAGCTAAATTTTTCCTTCCTGCGATATTGACTCCAAAAAATACCTTCAGGAAGGGCCTGAGCAGTAAGAGGTGAATCAAGAGTCGCAAGGAAAAAAGTTGGGCAAGATTTTTCATTTCAGATCTTCATTTCAGAAAGCATCTGACCTCATAGAGAAGTAACGGATATAATGAAAAACTACAGGCGCTGCGTAGAGGAATGACCTGAGGCTATCAATAACCCGGCCCTTCCCCGGTAGCAGCCGGCCGCTTCCGATTCCAAGGTCCGCCTCAATATAGGTGAGAGTATAGCGCCCGATAGCTACCAGTGTTGGTATTAAAAGCCCCAGAATAAGGGAATGCAACCACGGTATCCCTGTCCAAAACGACAACGCTAGAGTAAAGATGATCGTGACCGGAGCTGAAATGAAGTAATGGATTAAAACGTTGCTCAAGCGAGGCTTTTTGCTTTTTTTCAACAAGAAGGCTATGAAGTCACAGACGGACACGTTGATAATCAACATGATCGCCCACCATGTAGAGAAAAGAGCCAGATATCCGATATGACCGATGCAGTAGACGAGAAAAAAGAGCCCGAAGTCTATCGCCCCTATAGAGGAAATCGTCCCTTCGGTTTCCTTTCCTCCCAACACTACAAGAAAAGGGATGACAAGAAAGGCGTAAACAGGAATGGAGATGATGAACAGTCCGTACCAGTTTAAGGGGATGAAGATAATCATGAAAGGAATCGAAAAATAAGCCCCGAGGATACCCCACCTGTCCTGCAGCCTTATATCTACCAGAGTAAAGTACTCTCTAAGGGCTACAAAACAGAGGATCGCCAGGATCCAGATTGCTACATTGAATGAAAGGAACTCGGATACGGTGAATATCAGAAAAAATGTCCACAGATAATTAATGTAGAGGCCGCGAAGAACGCTGAGCTTGGTTACCCTTTTGAGTAAAGCAAAAACTGAGAGGACCAGGAACATGAGGACAATGGCCGCTTTTGATACGTCAGAAAACATTGAGATAAAATCCACCTCAGGCCTCACGCCAGCTTTAGCTGCGATGTCTTATTTATCTATAGTACGTTATTTAGCTGCGATGTTTTGTTTTTTTACGGTATCTTAAGCCCGATTAAACCCCTTACTCTAGCAACTGACTTATAGCACAGGAAAAATTTTATGTCAAAAAGAGTGAAATATCCGTAAGCATCCTCTTTTCGGTGCTGGAAACCAAGATAATGCTCAGGCTGGGTGGTTCAAAAACACGCCGCTTTTGCCCTAGCGAGTCAAAAACGGCTCGATTCCAGGCTTCGCTCTCCTCTCTCTTCGGTTGAGGAACCCTGCCCGCTCAGCCTTCCATACAGTTTTTTCAGCATCCAGCCTGAGCTCTCATCTATCACGGAATTTGAGATGCTTCCGCAATTGGCTCAGGAATGCGTACTTGGATACAGAATTTACTTGTTTTCACCGCCACAATGACATATATAAAAATAAATGTTATTTAATGTCAAGAAAGAGGTATTTTAAAACCGAAAAATATCAAATCCTAAGGAGGAACCATGGATTTTAAAAAATTAAAAGAAAGACTGGCTAACTTGGATACGGCTTGTATTTATGACGTAAATGAAAAGTTGAGGGTTATGGATCCTGAAATACGCCCTCTTAATCAGGGCATAAAAATGATAGGTATCGCCCGAACCGTTCATTGTAAACGTGATTTTC
>DAOWCB010000265.1 GCA_030633795.1 Candidatus Aminicenantota bacterium
CATGCTGACGATAGGAAGTTTTATTCCGGTTTTGCCTAAAGTCCGGTATATGAAGTTTTCTTTTTCTCCTAGAGGCTGTTTGGAATGTTTAGGACCTGCTTTGAGAAGAGCACTCCCCGCAGCCGTTCCAGCCAGGCCCATGATTCCGCTCTTGATAAAGCGGCGACGGTTAAATTTCTTATTTTCCATGTTTTCTCCTTTCTTGCATATCCGGCTACTCATTTGACGAATTCTAGCAATTTCATATATTATTCTTTAGTCTTCCAAGATGTCAATGGTTGAGCAGGTCAATCGACAAAATATATGGGTGGCATTCATGCGAGATCTCCTTTTGGCAGTATTGGTTTTATTCCTCTTTCTGTTCGTTTCTTGTTCAAAAAAATTACCTGTGGCTTTGGAAACAAGCCCTCCGTCAGATCAATGGACTGTTTCTAAGACCGGTTTTGTCATTCAAGTCGGGGCTTTCCGAAACTTGGATAACGCAGTCCGCTTGACACTTTCGTTAAATGCCAAAAACCTGGATGCTTATTATTTCAAACATGAATCCGGCCTGTACAAGGTTAGGTTCGGAAACTACCTTTCCCGACGTCCCGCCGAGGAAAATGCCGAACGCATCAAACAAGCTGGTTTCATCCAGGAATATTTTGTCGTTAGCCCGGAAACATACGCTGTCAGCCAATCCCGACAATCCGGCCTTGAATCTGTCCGAAATGAGATCGTCACCCGTGCACACAGTTTTTTAGGTCTACCTTACCGGTGGGGAGGCTATACCCCGGATAAGGGCTTCGACTGCAGCGGCCTAACCATGGCTGTCTATGACCTTGTCGGATTGCATTTGCCCCGGACATCCTTGGCCCAATTCAGATCTGGCACTCCCGTTTCAAAGAAAAACCTCAATATAGGTGACCTGGTTTTTTTCCTCGGCCAAAACAGGAATAGGGTCTCTCATGTGGGAATCTACACCGGAGACGGGAATTTCATCCATGCTCCCGGAAAAAACAAGATCATCCAGGTAGAATCTCTCTCCAATCGATATTTCCAAAATCGCTTTGCTGGAGCCCGGACATATCTATCCGCGGACAGCCAAGATTAACATTCCTTTGCCGATCCCCAAAACGCAGCGGAAACTCTTGTATATCCTTTGCTATCGGACTCGGGCGAGAAGCTGGCCGATTTTTTGGGCGATAGGGCTGGCGCCATTGTCGTAGTTTGACATCACGGCGATGATATAACCTTTGTCGAGATAGATATCTAAATTCGAGTTTATCCCGTCAAATCCTCCGCCGTGGCCGACGACCTTGCCGTTGAGGCCCTCCTCGACCGAAAATCCGTAGCCGTAATATCCTCCTGCATAGTCTTTCCACATCTTATCCAAGGATTCTTGTGATACGAGCTTCCCTGTCTGAATGGCCCGTGCGAATCGGTGGAGGTCTTTGACTGTGGAGAATCCGCCTCCGGCCGGCCCTCCTTTGATGACATGTTTGTAGAGATTGTTCTGCCAGCCGTACAGGCTGTTTCGATCCCGGCTATACCCGATGGCAAGGTTTTCGACCGGATAATCCATTTCGTAGCTATCCGAATCCTTCATGCCGGATGGTTCGTAGATGTTTTTCCTGATGTAATCGAAATAACTCCCCCCGGTCACGCTCTCGATCACGACTCCGAGCAACAGCATTCCAGTGTTGCTGTACCGAAAGCGTTTCCCCGGTTCGAAGGCCGGCTTTTCTCCGTTTACCAGGGGTTTGAAATCATCGACAAGCCGGAAGAGTTCCCGCGATCCCTTTATGTAAGTTTCATTGAAGTAACTTCCCAATCCAGAGGTGTGGGTGAGAAGGTGATGTATGGTAATTTTGGAGGTTACCTCTTCGGGAAGCCATGATTTGTCCACATATTTGCTGATCGGGTCGTCCAGGGAAAGACGCTCTTTTTCCACAAGCTGCAAAATGGAAGTGGCTGTGAACATCTTGTTCATCGATCCCAGGTTGAATTTGGTGTCGATATTGTTCGGCACATGGAAGCGTTTGCTGGCTTCGCCACCCACAGATGTCATAAGGATTTTATCTCCTTTGGCTATTAGGAGTGTCCCTGAGAAAACATTCTTTTTGATCAGTTCCTCCATCATGTCTTTGATGTTTTGGAGGAATTGTTCTTCGTTTAGAGTAGGTTCTTTGACATTGGAGGGAGTTCTGGCGATCGCAAAATTCAGTCCAGAGATAAGGGAATCGTTCTTTTCATCGAGACTCATGACAAAGGCACGCCAACTGCCGAAGTTCCGGTCCTTGAGGATAACGACGGTCTCTCCTTTTCGTTCAGGTACATAGGTGCGTATGCTGTGGAAATCCACGCCGCCTGTTTCCTGGAAGAGGTTGAGAAAAACATCTATATGCTGATCCATTGGCGCAAAATTCTGGAATCTTTTCGTGCAGTGTTTTTCCATAAATTCACGGACATGATCGGGATCATTGGCATTTACGGTGGTGATGACGGCCTCGATCTGTTCTCCTTTTATTCCCGCTGGCATGACCGATTCATCATGGAAGCTGATTTCGCCCGGCTGTTGAGTCACAGCCACTTGGAAAGTGAGAAGCAAGAGCAAAAGAACATAGGTAAATTTACGCATTTTCATGAGGATCTCCTTAAATTATTGGCTTTTTTTCCCTCTGAACATCAGGTTAATTAAATAAAAGATGACAGGCGCTACCAGCAGGAATATCGTGATGAACATGGTTTTGCCTCTGCCGATTCTGTCGATGAACTTGTAAAGCTCGTCGAACCACAATGTCCAGGTTATTACGCCCACCCACATGGAGGGAATGACAACGAGAAGGGTGTCCCTGTCGCTGTATCCTTCGAGTTTAGCGATGAAAGACCCGATAGCTGCTCCGGTCCAGGGCAGGGGTATCCAGACAAAAAAGGCGATGCCGAGGCGACTCCATCTTTTAAAAGAATGCTTCCGTTTTTCCGCTTTCGTTTTCATGGATTCTATGGCTTTTGCCACGAATTTAAACTTTTTGATTCCCTCGGAGAGGAAAACAAATAGAGAATACATCAGCAAGATGTACGTTGAGTTGTAGAAAATGATGATCGGAATAATCAGGGAGGGCTTGAAACCGTTTTCTAAGCCGACTGTGATAAAGGGAAGCCGTCCCCCGATGTGGTTGGCGGCAAGCATTGACAGGAACTTGACGGCCGATGTTTGGTCTAGAATCATGCATAAGAAAAACAGCACTACTTCGATCCCCAACATCACGAAGCCGATGCGGAAAGGCCAAAATTTTATCATGGATTTTGTCTAATAGTTTACCCTATATTTGTGGCCCATTTCCAGGAATTCAGATAGTGGGGAC
>DAOWCB010000371.1 GCA_030633795.1 Candidatus Aminicenantota bacterium
ATCCCTTTGACAAAGGTACGAACGGTTGCAGCGCCCAAAAACGAGCCCACATTGGCAGATACCCCATGTTTTTGCATCGCTTCAAGCCAGTTATCGAAACCTTGGGGGCCTGCGAATTCCATGGCCAGCTTTTTTATATCTTGGGGAATATCTCCATATGTGGCCAAAGTCTTTTCATTGACAGGAGCATCGCTCCACCCTTCACCCAATATTTCAGTCGTGATTCCTTGGGATACCTTGCTGATCACGCGGCCATCACCCAATAAAAAAGCTCCTCGGGAATGGCTCTGGATGTCTATAAATCCAGGCGCAACAACCAGTCCATGCGCATCGATTTGCTCTTTTGTTTTCGCATTTTTGAGTTGTCCAGAAGGCGCGATTCTGGCGATGCGATCATTCCGGATAGCGATGTCACCCAAAAACCATGGATTCCCTGTTCCGTCTACAATCTGGCCATTCAATATAACCACATCATAAGTATCGGGAGAATTTGGCATAAGTAGGGGAATGAGTAAAAGAACTGAACTGAGAAATATTGAAACTCGAAGATATTTTTGTTTTTTCATGCCTTCTCCTAATCTTTAATTATTGCTAGATTATTCCATAATCAACTAAATTATTCACGAGTCAAGATTGCTGCAGCGGCGAGGTAGTGGCCCATGAAGCTGTATTTGTATACCGCAAATGGGCTACAACGAAGCCGATGTAGTGAGATTGGCTCGCCCGAAGGGGAAAAAATGCCGATATTTAAAATATTTCTTCTCATTTAATTTATTTATGAAGATTAAAGCAATATCAGGATCATTTGCTGATATTGCTTTAATAAAAAAATGATCGGCATTTTTTATGAATAATTTAGTTCAATCTTTGAGCCAGAGGACATCCCCGCACAAGTTAGCATCATGGGACTTGGCAGAGAAGAAAGCGAACTCCTCCTTTGCTTTTTTCACAGTTGTCGGCTCTCCATGTCCTGGATAAATTTTAACATCGTCCGGCAACATAAAAATTTTCTGTTCCAGGGATTGAATGATTTGTCTGAAATCATCCGAAGTGCCTGTTTTGCCCGGTCCTCCGGGGAAAATCGTATCACCGGCCAAAAGAATATTTCCAGTTATAAAGCAAATACTCCCAGGAGTGTGTCCCGGAGTGTGAAGCACATTCAGTGTGACCTTCCCGAAAGAAACGATGTTACCGTCTTCAAGGAGCATTTCCGCCTCTACAGGCAGGCTATCGGCATCAGCCAGGTGAGCAGCAACCGGAATGTTCAATGCATCCTTAAGCTTCTTTAAAGCGCCGGTGTGGTCCATGTGCCTGTGAGTGATGAGTATACAAATTGGGTTTGTTCCCTCGAGACGATCCAATATTTTGTCAGCATCACCCGGTGCGTCGATCAAGACACTCTCTCCTGTAGCTTCGCAAACGACAATATAGGCATTGGTCCCGAATGGAGAGGTTTCAATCCTTTCTATCCGGAGGATTTCGTCCTTTTCTACGACGGTCATAATATTATTCTCCTTGAAATGTTATTTGTTTATTTATATCATAAGATTTCTTCATGTCAACTAACCTGGATAATTCATAAATTATCCAGGTTACCCTGATTTCAATGCATATAGCATTAAATCCCGCTAAAAAAATCATGTTTATGAATAATTCAGGCTAATTATCATAACATCAATATAGGAGGAGAGAGAATGAAAATTTTCAGTGTTATTGGGATTTGTCTGATTCTTGTTTTTGTCCTCTCGAGCTGTGTGGCCGGCCCGAATAAGCTAGAGAAAACGCCAAACGAAGAAGGCAAAGTGGCTGGATTCTGGAAGGGATTATGGCACGGCATGATTGCACCGATCACGTTCATTATTTCGATTTTCTCCAAAACCATTCGATTCTACGAAGTGCACAACAGCGGATTCTGGTACAATTTTGGTTTTGTCCTTGGTGCTGGACTTTTTCTGAGTGGCGGTATTCTGGGGAAAAAGAGCAGGAAAAAAAAGGGGTAATCAGAAGCCAACGCAACAAATACTAAAGGGGCAATCCCCCCTCTGCCAACTGCTCTAAAAAAGCAAGCTTCTTTTCATAAAGATCTGGGAGCTTCATAAATCCGAAAACCTTACCACTCTGGACCGTCACTGCTGCAGAAGCAAGATCGATAAACGGCTCGATCATATGGGAGACCACTACCACGGTTGCTCCGGATTGTGTGTGGTTTTTGATCCAGCCGAGGATTTCTTTTTGGATGTGTCGGTCCATGCCCTCTAGAGGTTCGTCAAGCAGGATGTGTGAAGGTGTTCCGACAAGACAGGCCGCAAAAACTGCCCGC
>DAOWCB010000164.1 GCA_030633795.1 Candidatus Aminicenantota bacterium
AAAATAATGCCTACGATAATCAGATAGTACTCTGCCACAATTGCCATCAGCCGCCATAACGCCTTCTAATATCACAGAAATATGGATGCCTCTGAGTGGCATTCAGGAATGCTTCTTGAGGATGAACGGGAAGCGGGATTGGAAGTATTTCCAAAACCGTGATAAAGCAACAGTCAGGCAAGCTGATACGTCAGCTTGCCCGACTGCTTTAAGACCATCACGGTTTTGGAAATGCTTACAGCGGGAGTATTGTTTTTGACTTGGATTTAGCGTATGTGATAATTTACAAAACAAATAACAAAGGAGGAAAAAACCGTGATGAGAAAAATAGTTAGGTCTCGCTTCTCTTTGATGATTTGTGTTGGCTTGGTGCTTTGCTTTTTAACCAGCGCACAAAAGGCAAAGGAAAATGCAGGAACCCTTATCGATGAGTCTATTCTCGATGGAGTGAAATTTCGCAACATCGGTCCTGCCAACATGGGAGGGAGGATCGATGATTTTGCTGTGGTGGAGAGCAACCCGAACATCATCTATGTTGGAACGGCTTCCGGTGGAGTCTGGAAAACGGTGAATAATGGTGTGACCTGGGAGCCCATTTTTGATACCCAGGAGACAAGCACGATCGGCGATATCACCGTTGCTCCTTCCAATCCGGATGTTGTTTGGGCAGGAACGGGTGAGCCGAACAACCGCCAGAGCTCTTCCTGGGGGAACGGAGTCTATAAGTCTGCTGATGGAGGAAAAACATGGAAAAACATGGGGCTCACCAACACCCACCATATCGGGCGGATCGTCATCCATCCCAATAATCCTAACATCGTTTATGTCGCTGCTTTGGGTCATCTTTGGGGACCGAACAAAGAAAGAGGTCTCTATAAAACCACGGATGGCGGGAGAACTTGGATCAACACGAAGTTTATCGATGAAAACACGGGTTTTGTGGATGTTGCTATCGACCACAAAAGTCCTGATACGCTTTACGCTGCAGCCTACCAGAGACAACGCCGTGGCTGGGGATTTAGCGGCGGAGGGCCGGGAAGCGGATTGTATAAAACGACGGATGGCGGTGAGAGCTGGATTTGTCTAACCAAAGGACTGCCAGGAGGAACAACCGGACGGATCGGTCTATGCATCTACCGAAAAAACCCGAACATCATATACGCGGTTGTGGAACACAAGCAAGGTGGGGTCTTTCGCTCGAATGATAAGGGCTTTTCATGGAAAAAGATGTCAAAAACCAATCCTCGGCCGATGTATTACAGCAAGATTCGGATCGACCCGAATAACGATCAGAGGATCTGGGTTCTCGGGGCGCGCATGTATATGTCCGAGGATGGAGGCAAAAATTTCAACACAGGATATGTGGCGCGGATTCATGGCGATTTTCATGCGATGTGGATCAATCCCCAAAATTCCGATCATATGATCGTCGGGTCGGACGGAGGCATCCATTTTTCCTATGACCGCGGCAAGATGTGGGATTTTGTGAATTCCCTGCCGCTGGCCCAATTTTATGAGGTCGGTTTTGACATGCGAAAGCCATACTTCATCTACGGAGGTTTGCAGGACAACGGGAGTTGGGGCGGGCCGAGCGAAACTTATTATGTGCAGGGCATCACCAATGACGAGTGGATCCGGATCGGAGGAGGCGACGGGTTTTACACTCAAGTTGATCCATCCGATTTTAACACCATCTATGCCGAGTCCCAAACCGGGTACCTTTTCCGGTTGAACCTCAAGACCAGGGAGAGCAAATCCATAAGACCAGAGCCTGATGATCCAAAGGAAACCTACCGGTTCAACTGGAACTGCCCGATTCATATCTCTCCACATGATCCCCAAACCATCTATTATGGAGGAAACAAACTTTTCATCTCCCACGATAGAGGAGACTCCTGGGAGGTTACGATTGACCTCACAAGACAGGAGGACAGAGAAAAAAAGCCTCTGATGGGGGTGCGGCCGGATAAAAATACCCTTTCCAAACATGATGGGATTGCTTTTTTCGGCGATATCACCACCATCGCCGAATCTCCGGTTAAGCAAGGCCTTATATATGTGGGGACGGATGATGGAAATCTTCAGGTGTCAGAGGATGGCGGGAAAACCTGGAAAAATAAAATCGATAAATTGAATGGCGTTCCGCAGTACACGTATGTCACCCGCATTGTGACCTCTCATTTTGCAGAAGGTACGGCCTATGCCACGCTGGATGGACACCGCAATAACGATTTCAAGCCGTATGTTTTTTCAACCACAGATTATGGAGAGAATTGGAAGGATATTTCCAGCAATATTCCCGTGGGCAGCACTGTCAATGTAATAAGGGAGCACCATGCTAATCCCGACCTTTTGTTTGTGGGAACAGAAAGAGGCGCCTACTTTTCCGTAGACCGCGGGAAGAAGTGGATCATGATCAAAGGCAATCTCCCGATGGTACCCGTGGATGACATTGCCATTCATCCCCGGGAAAACGACCTGATCTTGGGTACCCATGGACGGAGCATCTGGATTTTGGATGACATCACCTTTCTAGAACAGATGACAGCCGAGGCGCAAAACTCTTCTGCCTATCTGTTCGATATTCAGGAGGCCACCCAGTTGCGCTTCTTTTATCACAAGGGAAACACAGGCCATAAAATTTTTGTCGCCCCCAATCCACCGTATGGTGCGATGATGAGCTATTACCTGAAGCAGAAGACGAAAAAGTCGCCTGTTCTTGTTATTACGGACAAAGAAGGCCAAAAGGTGAACGAGATCAAAGGTCCGAAAAACGCAGGGATCAGCCGTGTGAATTGGGATTTGCGTTACGGGGCGCCGGATATCCCTGAATTGGGCCGGACGAGAAGAGGCCGTGGTCCGTTGGTGCTTCCCGGGGAATACAATGTCACGCTAAAAGTGGAAGATCAGGAGATGACAAAAATCCTGAAAGTGGCCGATGATCCCAGGATCGAAATTTCTTTCGCGGATAGAAAAGCCCAACACGATGCGTTGGTCAAATTGCAATACCTGTCTCCGTATGTGATGGCTTCCACAAAAGCGGTGGGGGATTTGGAAAAAGAACTGGAAAAAGTCCAGAAGACGCTTAAAAAAGTGACCGAAGTGCCTGAAAGCATCAAGGAACATATGGAAACCACGACTAAGGAGCTTGGAGAGATCAAGATCAAACTGGCCGGTGATCCGGAGTTGGGTTTTAGCGGAAGACAATTCTCTGTCCAAGGAGGCTTGTCCATGATAGGCAGAGCTATCGGAGGATACTCGGAGGCCCCGACAGAACGTCGGCTTCAACAGATAGAGGAAAAACAGCAGGAACTGAAAACATTGATTGAAAGGATAAACAAGATCATCCAGGAAAATATACCACGTTTGAATGAGTTGCTGATAGCAAATAAAATTCCGCATGTGTTTCCGGTGAAAATCATCAAGTTCAATCAGTGACCATGCCCGCTCGCCTCCGGATGACTTCCTCTTCAGATTGCCTGACTGATGCGCAGGAAAATTTTCATTGAGCGGAAGTGTCTTTACTTCTGAAATGCGATTTTTTATAATATGTTCTGATTTTTTGTAATAGGAGGATACCGATGTGGAGAAAAATAGCCGTTGTGATGCTGATCTTTTGTTTGGCGGTCATATCTTTCCAATGCAAGAAAAAGAGCCAGGTGAAAGGAATTACCCTGGATGTGACTTTTTCTGAGGAAGAACTTTCGGACGACTTGATCATGGATATACAGTACAAATGGAATATAGTCCCCGGATTCGTAAAAATCGAACAGGATATGCAGGTCTACGTTCATTTTTGGCACAAAAAAAATCTACTCTTTCAGGATGATCATATCCCCGAGGTTCCGATCGCTGAATGGGAAGCTGATCAAGAATACGTCTATTCCCGAAGAGTATACATCCCTGAATTTATCGATGAATTTGATCCCAACTTCAAGGGAGAAGAAACATTGAGGCTCTCTGTTGGCATTTCCTCCCCTTATGATAGAACAAATGAAACCAAGCAGGAGATTATTGAAAAAAAGCTTAAGGTTTTTCCACCACCTCTGGATACACCTGAAAAAATCTTTGAGGACGGGTGGTATGATCTGGAGATCAATCCGGATGCCTTTCTCAGGCAGTGGCGCTGGACCGCCAAAGAAGCACGCTGTATTATTGATAATCCCAAAAGAGATGCACTCCTTGTGATCAAAGGAGGCGTGAATCTTGAAGTTTTGGGGGATCAAAAAGTCATCATTAAGATCAATGATCTAATACTCGACGAATTTATTCCTGCTGAAAGCTATTTTGAGAAATCATACAATATCAAAAAAGAAATGGTAGGAGAGGGGGAACAGTTTTTCTTGACGATTGCAACGGACAAAGTATTTGTTCCTGCTGATGTAATCCCCAACTCTAAAGATGAGAGGGAATTAGGGCTTCAGATTTCCTTTGTCTATTTTCGCTGATATCTTTTTTCATTTTTCTTCTGTGCCTCATCCAGCTGAACTATTTATAAAAAATGCCGATGCTTTGTTGTGACCCATTTGCGGTGGACAACCACAGCTGTATGGGTCACGCCTCACCTCCTTTAATACTGGGGTGGGGCGGAGGGTACTAGGGTGGGGCGGAGGGTACTAGGGTGAGGCGGAGGGTCTCAGTTCGTGAATAAT
>DAOWCB010000300.1 GCA_030633795.1 Candidatus Aminicenantota bacterium
TGGTATCCGAAATGTCTGGAATAAAAAAAAGCCCATTCTCAGCCCAGACGATTTAAAGGGAATTAAAATCAGAGTTATGTCCAGTCCCATCCTCGTTGAAACATTTAATACGCTTGGGGCTCAGGCCACTCCCATGGCCTTCGGAGAGCTTTATTCAGCGCTTCAAATGGGAGTGGTTGATGGGGCGGAAACAGATCATTTAGACCTGCTTTACGAGAAATTCCACGAAGTGACAAAATATGTATCCTACACAAATCATATGTTTTTGGTCATTGCCTTGGTCTTCAGTAAAAAAATATTCGACAAACTTCCGCAAGATATTCAAGTGGCTGTTTTGAAAGCAGGGCAGGCTTCTGTTGTGGCTGAAAGGGAGGCGATGGATGTTCTGACGGCTTCTGCCCTAACAGAATTGAAAGAGTTAGGGCTGGATTTTTATGAGGTGGACAAAAACCTTTTTAGAGAAAAAGTGGAACAAGTGTACCAAAAAAATGCAGCCAAAGTGGGAGGAATGACAAAAATCGAAGAGGTCATAAAACAATAGCAGCAAATTATGGATGAAGTAAAAAAAGAAGACGAAAAAAAATTCGCTGAAGCCCTGAAGCAGCCTTTGGAGTTGTGTTTGTGTGTGATTCTTGTTGCGATAGTTTTGGTGACGTTTGCTCAAGTGCTTTTCCGGTATATCTTTCATCTATCTCTTGCATGGTCTGAAGAATTGGCAAGGTATTTATTTCTGTGGCTTGCAGCGCTCGCCGCTGCTTATGCGTTTAAGACAAAATCTCATTTTGCCTTGAGATTTTTGGTGGACCGCTTAGGGAAAAAACTCCAGAACCGGATCGAGACTTTGGTTGTTTTTATAGTTTCGGGATTTCTGGCCATTTTCATCTGGAAGTCTGTAGAGTACACAATCGGCATGGCCGAACAGGTGTCGCCGAGCATACAGATGTCTATGGCCATACCATATTCTTCTGTTGTCGTAGGCGGCATCCTCATGCTTTATTATGTCCTTCGTAACTGGTGGTCTGATATTCACAGCAAAAATAAGGGAGATAATCAACTACAGCAGGATTAACAATGGGATTGGTCATTTTAATTGTATTTTTTTCGACTTTATTGCTTTCTGTACCGATTGGAATATCTCTCGGTATCACTGCCCTTGCCGGACTGATCACGATATCTTTTGATCCAGATTTTTTTATATTCCTTCCCCAAAAATTTATCGCAGGGCTTGATTCCTTTCCTCTGTTGGCCATTCCCTTCTTCATTCTGGCAGGTGCGATCATGTCCTATGGGGGAATTGCTCGAAGAATTGTTGACCTGGCACTTGTTTTCTTCGGGCGTATTCGTGGTGGGCTTGGAATTGTTGTTACCATGTCCACCTTCTTTTTTGGGGCGATATGTGGTTCAGGAAGCGCAAAAACAGCGGCTATTGGTTCTGTGATGTTTCCTGAAATGAAGAGGAACAAGTATCCGCCCGATTTTGCAACCGCTCTTTTTGCCTCTGCCGGTGGAGCCTCGTCGCTTGTCCCCCCCTCGATCGATCTTATCATTATCGGAGTTGTGGCAAATATTTCGGTCGGCGGTATGTTTGCAGCTGGGATTCTTCCATCGGTTGTCAATGCCATTGCCCTTGCAGCGCTTGCCTATTTTATGGCAAAAAAGCTCAAACTTCCTCTTGCGCCTCAGATTGTATGGAGACAGAAACTCAAGATTATTCGCGACGGCATCCTCCCGATGCTGATGATCGTAATAGTCCTGGGAGGGATCTATGGAGGAATATTCACCCCCACCGAGGCTGCTGCTGTGGCTGTGATCTATGGATTTTGTCTATCCTTTTTTATTTATAAAGAACTCAAGTTGCCCGTCCTTAGAAAAGCACTTTTGCAGACAGCTTCCTTGTCAGGGGTCGTGTTGATTGTGTTGGGGACTGCCTCCATGATTTCTTTTGTGATGACATTCGATCGTATTCCTCATCAAATCGCTGAGGTCATCACTCAATATGCTTCCAACTGGATCGTATTTGTCCTATTCGTCAATATTGTATTTTTGATCCTCGGGATGGTTATGGATGCGTTGCCCGCGATAATCGTATTGCTTCCCATCATAGTCCCTGTTGCGGTTTCTTTTGGGATGGAGCCCATCCACCTTGGCATTCTTGTCGAGGCCAATGTTGGGTTGGGCATGATCACTCCGCCTGTGGGTATCTGTTTGTATGTGGCCTGCGGGATCAGTAAAATTCCGCTTGAGAAGAGCATAAAAATGTTACTTCCATTTTTATTGGTGCTTGCTTTGACTACCCTTATTATCAGTTATGTCCCGGATATCACATTGTTTTTGCCCCGTTTACTCGGGTTTGTTACCTGATTATGGATAAATTTGCAAGTGATCTATGATGTTTAATAAAAAAGATTTAAATTAAAATTATTGAAAGGAGAATATTGAAATGGCGAAAATTGTGAATTCCTGGAATGAGTGGGATCCATTAAAGCGCGTGATCGTAGGCAAGCCGGAAGGAACGAATATTCCTGCTCCGGAGCCAGCATGGTGGTATGACCGGCCAGAGGGAGGATATCCTTTGGGATCCTTCGGACCATTTCCTCAGGAAATGTATGAAAGGGCAAATGAACAGATGGAATATTTTGTTAACGTCATGGAGAAGCGCGACATTATAGTTGAGCGTGTTGAACTCCATCCTTCCATGCTTGACCGGCGGCCTGTTTCCACGCCAGATTGGACCCAGCTCAACCAACACGGGGTTAACAATGTCCGGGATGTCTTTCTGCCGATGGGGAACGAGATCATGGAGGCCACAACCTGCCGTCGTTCACGTTGGTATGAGTATTTAAACTTGCGGCCGATCTTTGAGCGCTATTTCGAAGAAGATCCCGAGTTCCTTCATACAGCAGCGCCAAAACCACGGCTCACTGATGAGTCCTACGAAAAAAATTTTTATCACATTTTATTCCATGTTTGGACGGATGAAGAGAAGCTGGAACGTGTGCGTGCGTGGAAA
>DAOWCB010000334.1 GCA_030633795.1 Candidatus Aminicenantota bacterium
AATCGTTATTATGAAGACAGGAGGTAAAATCCGATGAAAATCAAATTAATAACGACGGTTTTTTTAATTGCGATTCTGGGTGCCTTGCTATCTCTCGCAGGAAGCACTCGGCAGGCCGATGATCCTGCTGTTTTGCTTCGGGCTGCCATTGAAATGGAAGAGGTTGACGGCGACCTCCAGGGTGCCATCGACCTGTACGAACAAATCATCACAAAATACGGAGATCATCGTACTATCGCTGCGAAGGCCCAGCTTCATATCGGTTTTTGTTATGAAAAACTGGGGCTCATAGAAGCCCAAAAGGCTTTTCAGAATGTTATCGATAAATATCCAGAGCAAACGGAATCTGTCAAAACGGCTCAGGAGAAATTGTTGTTACTTGTCAAAGCAAAGGATTTTTTGGAAAAGAAAAGCGAAGAATTCCAAACTCGGCAGGTCTGGACTGGCAGAGAGGTGGACGGCAGCGGGAAAATCTCTTTTGATGGAAAATATCTCTCATTTGTGGATTGGAGCACAGGGAATCTTGCCATGAGGGAGATGGCCACAGAGAAGAAGACTCTTATCACAAAAAAAGGTTCCTGGAAGATTGATGCGATGGAATTCGCCATGGATTCTGTATGGTCACGTGATGGGAAACAACTGGCTTATAATTGGGATAATGTCGAAAAGGGCCGAGTTGAATTGTACATCGTTGGACTTAAAAACCTCGAATCTCGCCTTCTTTACCAAATTGATTTTAAAAGGGATTGGATTTCACCGGTCGATTGGTCTCCTGATGGTAAAGATATTTTAGCTTTTTTTACGGGGGAAAAAAGAGCATGTCAGCTTGGATTGATTTCCGTTAAAGACGGCTCTATCCGTATCATCAAGACATTTCCGGCCATAGATCCCTTCCCGATGGCCGCACAGTTTTCCCCTGATGGCCGCTATATTGTGTATGAATTTCCACAGGAAGAATTAAAAAGAGAAAAAAATATCTCAATCATCTCTTCTGATGGAAAGGATGAATGGCCTCTCATCGCCCACGCTGCAAATGATAATTTGCTGGGTTGGTCTCCGGATGGGAACTGGATCCTTTTCACAAGTGACCGCACCGGAACTTGGGATGCGTGGATCATTCAAGTGATGGAAGGCAAGCCTCAAAAGAGTCCTCAGCTTGTGAAGCGAGGAATAGGCTTAATAAATTCTCTCGGATTCAGCCAAGACGGATCCTTTTATTACAATGTCGAGGGCGGGAGGTACAATGTCTTCTCCGCCAAGATCGATCCGGAAACTGGCCATATCCTTGAAATGCCGAAGAAAGATCCTCTTCCTTATCAAGGATACAATACATACCCGGGCTGGTCATCCGATGGAAAACACCTTTTGTACGTCTCGGACAGAGGACCGATGAAGCGTCAACGGGTTCTCTGCATCTATTCACTGGATTCGGGAAGCTTGCGGGAAATCAATTTGAAACAAAAATTTGTTCATTTTGGATATCCCCGTTGGTGCCCTGATGGCCGTTCTGTCCTTCTGTTTGCTGAACATATTCAGTCAGGCAATGGACTTTTCAAAGTCGATACTCAAACCGGTGAAGCCACTCTTCTTATTCAGGAAAAGGATAGAATTCCTGGGATATTACATTGGTCTCCTATCATGGCACTCGACGGGAAGTCTTTGTTCTATGACTATGAAAACAGTTCGGAGCAATATTATCAGATTCGTGTAAGAGATCTTGAAACTGGAAAAGAAAAAGAGCTCCTGCGCCATCCCCCTCATGACAATAACCAGCTGGCTCTCTCACCTGATGGCAAACAATTAGCTCTCATTCTCCGTGATGAGAAAAACATGAGGATGGTGAAGGTGATGCCGACAGAGGGGGGAGAACCTGTGGAACTGTACAGGTTTGAGTTGAAAGGGCGGAATATCGTCAGTCTCGATTGGTCCCCTGACGGTCGTTATATATATTTTCCTAAACGCACTACTGATGGATGGGAGCTTTGGAGGGTTCCGGTTCAAGGAGGGGATGCAGAAAATCTGAAATTGAAAATGAGAAATTTCATCAATTTGAATATTCATCCTGATGGTCAACGGATTACTTTCGCTTCTCGTGTTGGCGACGAGATGCTCCCCAAGATCTGGGTTATGGAAAACTTTCTTCCCAAGATCACGGAAAGGGAATAATCAGTCCTTTAGTGCGATTTTCAGCGGTTTTGCATATCGGCATCCCTCTTGAGCTTGAATTCGCTTCCCTCATTCCAGTTGGGAAATGTGGATTCCATGCTCAGGCGGTATCCGATCTTGAAATACATTTTCATATCTTCCAGGG
Source organism: Candidatus Aminicenantota bacterium (assembly GCA_030633795.1). GTDB lineage: Bacteria > Acidobacteriota > Aminicenantia > Aminicenantales > Aminicenantaceae. The sequence continues at coordinate 2,312 of DAOWCB010000334.1, forward strand.
CGCCGCTCAGGTCCCAATCGGGATCGAACTCATCCGACGGCTTGTGGTATTTTTCTCGGATGTAATTTTCTATTTGTTCCAGCCCCCATTTCTCTCCTTTTTCCAGGTGCTGAACGCCTGAACCGGCGTTTAAAGCGGGCACTCCCTGTTTGGCAAAGGGAAAATGGTCGGAGCGGAAAAAGGAGCCTTTTTCCGGGGTCGGGTTGGGTAAAACGATCCTTCCTACTTCTTCGGCATAGGCTTTGACATAGTCATCCAACTCGGACTGTCCATACCCGACGATCCGGATGTCTTTCATGCGGCCGTAAATGTTCAGGCTGTCCATGTTGATGACAGCAACGGTCTTTGTTAGCGGATAAATGGGATTGGTAGCATAATAATCCGAACCCAGCAATCCCTGTTCTTCTGCTGTGA
>DAOWCB010000135.1 GCA_030633795.1 Candidatus Aminicenantota bacterium
ATTGATCGCCAACGATATTCTTGTCGTGCAGACAGGATGCTCGGCCATCGCCTGTGCCAAAGCCGGATTTCTTACGACGGAATCAGCAGAAAAATATGCCGGAAAAGGATTGGCTGAGGTCTGCCGTGCCGTGGGAATGCCCCCAGTTCTCCATTCCGGCTCTTGTGTGGACAATTCTCGAATCTTGATAGCTCTGTCGGAGATGGTTAAGGCCGGAGGATTGGGAGAGGACATCAGCGAACTGCCTGTCGCCGGAGCAGCTCCTGAATGGATGAGCGAAAAGGCCATTTCCATCGGACAATACTTTGTGGCTTCCGGTGTTTTCACCGTGTTCGGCGTCGGCCTTCCAGTCCTCGGGAGTGACGTGTTCAGCAAATACATCTTTAATGAATTAGAAAAAACTTTAGGAGGAAACTGGGCTGTCGAGCCAGATCCCGCTAAGATGGCATCTATGATGATCGACCACATCAACACAAGGAGAAAAAACTTGGGAATCGACAAGGACAAAAAAAGGATCCTCTACGATATGGAAATGCGACGGGACTTGAAGGTTTGATCGATGTCCAAGCTGATCGCCACAAAAGCCATACGCGGTGCACATGTTTTGGTGAAGCGTGCAGAGGAAGAACTCCATCTCGCGATCCAACAAAAAGGACCTGAAACAAAGGTTGAGTTCCCGAATACAGGATACTATCTGCCTGTTTCCCATGGGATTTTGGGTCTTCACATCCAAACCCTCGAAGGACTCCAGGATTTGCTGAACGAAGCAAAAAAGCTTCTTCCCCCTCTACCAACGGACAAACTCTGGGTTCCTTACCTTGGGAACACCCTGGATGCAGGCATGGCAACCCTGTTTGCCGATGAAATTATCGAAGCCATCAAGTATACCCAAGATCCCCTTCCCTATTTGCTCGAAGCCAATCCCGATGAAGAACATTTGTGGTTAGGAGCGGCCAACGATATCATCATGCGGGAAAGAGGTATCGAATTCGTGGATGGAACAGCTCCTGGCTTTGCCGCCTGTGTGGGCTACTGTCCCACCAATGAAATTGCCGTGAAGATCGCCCGCGAGTTGCAGGAAAAAAATCTCTACGTCTTCATGTCAGCCGCAACGGATGGGAAGTCCATGGCCCAACAACTTCGCGAGGAGGGAATCCAGATGGGTTGGGACACACGGCTCGTACCTTTCGGAGACGATGTAACCGCCACGATTCACTCCCTAGGTTTCGCCACAAGAGCCGCCCTTTCCTTCGGTGGAGCCCAGCCTGGCGATTACCAGCGCGTCCTGCGTTACAACAAGAACAGGATTTTCGCTTTTGTGCTCGCCCTCGGACCGGTCGACGATGAAAAACACGCTCAAGCAGCCGGGGCCATCAACTACGGATTCCCCACCATTGCCGACACAGACATCGACCAGATTTTGCCTTCCGGAATCTGCACGTATGAACACGTGGTCTCTCCTGTACCTCTTGAAAAAATCGTATCCAAGGCCATCGAGGTCCGAGGCCTTAAGATCAACATCACCAAGGTCCCGATCCCGGTTCCCTACGGTCCTGCCTTCCAAGGAGAAAGGATACGCAAGGAAGACATGCATGTCGAACTAGCCGGTCAGCTTCAACCGGGTTTTGAATTTTTAACAACTAAAGACATGAGCGAAGTGGAAGACGGGAAAATCGATCTTATCGGGCCGGAGATTGCAGATGTCAAAGAGGGAACAAAGATACCTCTAGGCATTTGGGTGGAGGTCGCGGGTCGCGAAATGCAACCGGACTTCGAGCCCATCCTGGAGCGCCAGATTCACGAGTTCATCAACTGTGCCAATGGCGTTTTTCACATGGGCCAACGGGACATCAACTGGGTGAGGATAAGCAAAGATGCCAAAGCGAAGGGCTTCACCTTCCATCATTTCGGAACGATTCTTCATGCCAAAATACATGGGGAATTCGGAAAGATCGCCGACAAGGTCCAGGTGAAGATTTATACCAGAGAAAAAGAGATTGTGGAACTCAGAGAAGTCGCAAGGAAAGTATACAAGCAGAGAGATGATCGGTTGGAAGACATGACTGACGAAGCGGTGGACACCTTTTATTCATGTACCTTGTGCCAATCCTTTGCTCCCAACCATGTATGCATCATCACACCCCAGCGCTCAGGGCTTTGCGGGGCCTATAATTGGCTGGACGGAAAGGCAGCTTTCAAGATAAATCCAACCGGGCCTAACCAACCCGTCAAAAAAGGCAAAGTTTTAGATGCGGACAAGGGGCAATGGCAGGATATCAACGATTTTGTGTTCCAAAATTCCCATAAAACCTTGGAAATCTTCAACGCTTACAGCATCATCGAATTTCCGATGACATCCTGCGGATGTTTCGAATGCATCTCCGGATTGCTTCCCTCCACAAACGGGATCATGATCGTGTACAGGGATTACACCGAGATGACGCCCAGCGGAATGAAATTTTCGACACTAGCAGGGACAGTCGGCGGAGGCATGCAAACACCTGGATTTATCGGCCACAGCAAGCAATACATCGGGAGTCAAAAGTTCATAAGCGCAGAAGGAGGAGTAAAACGAATCGTATGGATGAACAAAGCCTTGAAGGAAGAAATGGCCCCTGTATTAGAAGAAATCGGAAAAAAAGAGGGTATTGAAGATTTTTTGGATAAAATTGCCGATGAGACCATCGCCACAACGGAGGAAGAGGTCCTGGAATACATCAGCAAAAAAAATCATCCTGCATTGGCTATGTCCCCTCTATTTTAGGAAAACTCTTGAAAACCATAGCGATATCCGGAAAAGGCGGCACTGGAAAATCCACGCTTTCTGCCCTGATCATCCGCTGGCTGAAAGAGCAGGAAATGGGGCCGATATTGGCCGTGGATGCTGATTCGAACGTGAATCTGAATGATCTTTTGGGAGTCCAGATCGAAGAAACCGTCGGGGCCATCAGAGAAGAGCTGAAAAAATCTGCCCATAAGCTCCCCGGGGGGATGACCAAACAGGAGTTTCTCGAATACAAGATCCATGCCAGTTTGAGAGAATCCCGAGACTTCGACCTGATCGTCATGGGTCGGCCAGAGGGTCCTGGATGTTACTGCTATGCCAATAATCTTTTAAGGGATATATTGAAAACCCTGAGCGATAATTACAAGATTATCGTGATCGACAATGAAGCAGGGATGGAACACCTCAGTCGAAGGATGACCCAGAAGATTGACATCCTCTTGCTCGTCTCCGATCCATCGGCTCGTGGTGTCCGGGCCGCAGGGAAAATCAGCAAGCTTCTTTCTGAATTGGACACCCGAGTGGGCAAAAAAATTCTGGTTCTGAACAGGGTCAAGGGATCCATTCCGGACATCTTAGATAAGATAATCGAAGAACAGGGCCTCCACCTCTTTTCTTCCGTTCCGGAAGATGATACATTGCTCCGGATGGATCAATCTGGAAAGCCGATCTGGAAGATTGAAGAAGACACGCCCGCTTATCTGGCGATCCATCAAATGATGAACAAACTCATTGAAGGGAAAAATAATGGCGTTTGAGGTCTCAAAAGAAAAAAATGCAGGAAAAGTCATCCAAGTAACGCTGGGAGCTACCGCGGAGAAAGGAGGCACACGCTCCCACACCATTATCCTGGGAGGCAGCACAGCTTTGCCCTTCCACTTTTTTGAAGGGGAAAATCCCAACCGGCCCGTAGTGGCCATGGAGGTCTTCGATAGTGCTCCTGCAAAATATCCCGATCCATTATTAGAATATTACAGAGATGTCATCGAAAGCCCTGGGGATATGGCTAAAAAATGTGTGACAGAATTTGGCGCCGACCTTATCAGTATCCGACTGGAAGGAACACATCCGGAAAAGGGGAATAAAAGCGCAGAAGAAGCGGCGGAAGTCGTGCTTCAGGTGCTTAAAAGCGTAAGCGTGCCTTTAATCATATCCGGCCACAGCCATTTCGCAAAAGTAAACGAGGTGATGAAAAAGGTTTGCGAAGCGACCGCAGGGGAAAACTGCTTGATCAACTTCGTGGAGACCGATAACTACAAAACCATTGCCGCAGCCTGCATCGCTTATAACCATACCCTGGTGGCTCAGTCCCCTATCGATGTCAATCTGGCAAAACAGTTGAATATCCTGCTGACCGACATGAATTTTCCTCTAGACAAAATCTTGATGGACCCTCTCACGGGGACCTTGGGCTATGGACTGGAATACACATACTCCATCATGGAGAGAATCCGGATCGATGGACTGGCGGGAGATCAAATGCTGGCCTCTCCGATGCTCGTAAATCCAGGATACGAAACATTTCGAGTGAAGGAATCCCGGGCATCAGAGGAAGACTATCCAAGCTGGGGAAAAATCGAAGAAAGAGGGATTTACTGGGAGATCGCCACCGCAATGAGCCTTCTGATGACAGGGGCAGAGCTCCTCATCATGTATCATCCGAAAGCAGTGGAAACGATCAAAAATAAGATCGCGGAAATCTATGATTCCCGGGAGAGAGAATAGCGATGGCCTTATCGGGATTGGATATCTTTAAACTGTTGCCAAAAACCAATTGCGGAGATTGCGGAATCCCCACCTGCATGGCATTTGCAATGAAACTTGCCCAAAAAAAGGCAGAGCTCAGCGAATGCCCTCATGCCTCGGAGGAAGCGAATGCAACACTCGGCGCAGCCAGCGAACCTCCGATACGGCTCGTAAAAATCGGTGGAGCCAATGCATTGGAAATTGGCGAAGAAACCGTTCTTTTCCGCCATGAAAAGACATTTTTCCATCAGACCGGGATCGCCATCGAATTGAAGACGTCGGATGGATTCGATCACAATTTGCAAAAGATCAAAGAAATCGAAGGTTTGAAAACCGAACGCGTGGGAGAGGAACTCGGCGTTGACCTATTCTTTATCACGTTTGATACAAATCAAGAGGCGGACTTTATTCAGACAATCCAAGCAGTTAACCAACATTCAAAAAAGGGGATTATCCTGAACTGTGCAGACAGCGGGAAACTCAAAAAAGGACTGGAATCGTTGAAAGATGACAGACCGGCGATCTATCTCCAATCCAAACTCACAGAGGAATTCCTGGAACTGGCCCAAGAATTTG
>DAOWCB010000285.1 GCA_030633795.1 Candidatus Aminicenantota bacterium
AAAATTTTCTTTGCGACTGGATCATCCCCCTCAGCCGAAGCCTGGGAAAAAAACCGGATCGCATTTTCCTCGAGTTCCATCCCCACTCGAAGAGCCTCAACCTCTCCCTTCGCATCCTCTCTTTTCATGTTCTCTTTGAGCTTTGTGATGAGCGGTGCTTCACCGTCCTCGACCTCATCCCTGACGTATTGTTTCCAATCCGTGTCCCCAAGAATTTCATTGAACATCTTGCCGAATGTCTCCAGGTGTTTCACTTCTTCATTGGCGAGAAAATGAAACATCTTTTTCCCTTTCTCGTGTGTGGTGATATCCGCTGCATGATCGAAAAATTTCCGTCCGTTTATCTCCAGTTTGATGGCGTCTGTGATGGCATTTTCAACTTGCTCGCTGATTTGTTTCATGGATTTTCTCCTCTATAGTTTATCGGTGATACACATCTTAAACCTGTGTCTTAGCCTCACACGAACTGCCAAGTATAAAAAATAATTTATGGCAGCGCAACTCTTATTTTTTGGTCTCTTCGGGAACACCCTGGAGCGAGCTTAAAAGGGAATATAGCTCAGGATTTTGCCGGCCCATTTCAATCCAAGACGGGAATTTGCATTCCCAAAACCATTTAGTGTAGGGGAGTATTATTTTGGGGGATCGATATTTTTAGTGTTTTCCTGGACGAGCGCCTTTCCTTTACTGGCATATTCTTCTGATTTGGCATTCTGTCCGAGCCTGTTGTAGAGGTCTGCAAGGAGAAAATAGCCCAACGGGAGGTCCTTATCCGCCGGTTTCAATTCCATCCCTTTTTCCACGAGTGAAACGGCCTCCTCATACCTCTCCCCACGATTTACGTAAATCCGCGCCAGGTAGAAATAACTCATTGGAAAATTAGGGTTGTGCTCGATCGTTTTATTCAGGTACTTCTCTTCTTCGTGGACATCTCCCATCATCCGGTACACACGGGAAAGATTAAAACAAGCCTTGAAGCTATGTGGGACGTTTTCTAGCTCCTGCTTATACTCATCTGCAGCCTTGGTCATTTCTCCCTTCTCCTCATGGAGCAACGCCATATTGTAATGCAGATTTCTCATCTCCGGGTTTATTTCATTGGCTTTTTGGAGATACTGTTCTGCATCATCAAAGCGCTTCTGTAACACATAGACGCCTCCGAGGGCGCTGTAAGCAGAAGCAGAGGAGGGATTGAGCTTTATACATTCCTTGTAGTAATTTATGGCCTCTTCGTATTCTTCCTTGAGGTTCTTGATGTTTGCAAATACGTAATACAACTGGGAATCAGGAGGGATCGAATCAATGACACTTGCCACAAATTTATCCGCTTCATCAAGGTCCCCCATCCCCATGTAGGAGTTGGAGATGTTGATAATGGTGAAGGCGTCTCCAGGCCGTTTATCGAGTACTTGCAAAAAACTATCCAGAGCCTTATCGAACTCACGTTTTTTAAAATAGAGATTTCCGAGAGTGAAGTACGCATCGATGACATCTGGGTCTTCCTCGATGATCTGATTGATCAGTGCCACTGCCTCCTCATACTTTTCCTCCAACATCAGTTCTTTGGTTCGAGAAAGCCGGTTGAAGATCACGATCTTTTCCTTGGGATTGCCTAGAACCCTTCCTTCAAGCGAGGATTGATCAGAAAACGTTCCGATATATCCGAGCGCTGCCAGCTTCTGACGCGTCTCTTCATCGATATGGTGATAGTCGATATCAAAAGCTCCTTGACTCGATTCTTCTATAAATTGTTCGGCCGTCCGCATGAGTCTTCGCGTATCTTCCGGATGTGTGGAGACAAGGTTGGTTTTTTCATCCGGGTCGTCGATCAAATCGTACAGCTCTAATTCCGGCGCAATAATCAGCTTAAAACGACCTTCCTGGATACTTTTCAGATCACTCCATCCGTAATGAAGTCGGGGATAATAAGTCTCCGCATAGGAAAAACTATCGCCGTTCCCATCTTCATCAAAAAACAAGGGCAGAAGGCTTCTCCCCTGGATCTGATGAGGAATGACCTCTCCATCCATTTCTAAAATCGTGGGCATGATATCCACAAGAGAGACCACATCGCTTCGTCGAATGCCTTGCAAGCCTTTGAAAGGCGTGACAAATATCAGAGGGACATGAATGCCTTCCTGGTAGATAAAAAATCCATGGGTGCTCTCTTCGTGTTCACCCAGGCTTTCTCCATGGTCTGAGGCAAAAACAAGGATAGTGTTATCTGTGAGGTTATTCTGTTCCAGATAACCCCAGAGTCTTCCCAACAGAGAATCCGTATAGGCAATTTCCCCCAGGTATGGCCTGTTGGGGTATTTTTCACTGAAGGGTGAGGGTGGCTCATAGGGCGTATGCGGGTCGTAGAGATGAATCCATGAGAAAAATTGCTCCTCCTTGTGCAAATCGAGCCATTTCAGGGCCTCATCAATGACTTCATCTCCTCTTCTTTGGACATTTCCGAGAGAAATGGTCTTGTATTTGCTCAAGTCGAACTTATCGAAGTAATAGTCGAAACCCTGGTTCAGCCCCCACTTGGAATCCAGGACATAGGAAGCGACAAAGGCGGAGGTCTGATAATTCTTTTCCTTGAAGACTTCAGCCAGGGTTTGGAGCTCCCGCGGTACAAGATATCCTCCGTTGTCCCGCACTCCGTGAAAAAGAGGCAGTGTCCCTGTCAAAATCGACGTATGGGAAGGTAGAGTAAGGGGTGTCTGGGCAATACATTTTTCAAACAAAACTCCTTTGGAGGCGAAAAGATCCATCGTGGGGGTTTCGACATAAGGAAACCCGTAACAGTGGATGCGGTCCGCCCGAAGTGTGTCCACCGTGATCAGGATGTAATTAAACGGCTTGTTTTTCTTGAGGCGAGAGAAGGAGGGCTTTTTGGGGAGGACAAACACATAGGCCAATACCGCAATCACCAGCAAAATGAGGAAAACAGGAAGAATGATTTTAATAGGGGACTTCTTCTTTATTTTCGCTTTCTTTGTGTTTTTCTCTTTTTTCCTGGCTTTCTTCACAAACGAATTTTAGCACAACAGGATAAAACCGTGAAGAGCAAAAAAAAAGGAGACCGCGGGTCGCGGTCTCCTTTCGGATTTCAGCTTCTGTAAGAACTTAGAAGAAGAACCGAACACCGAGCCGGATGGCTCTCGGA
>DAOWCB010000288.1 GCA_030633795.1 Candidatus Aminicenantota bacterium
AATCAAACCCATCTACACGCAAATCACATATGTTGGGAACGCTTACAATCCGGCCCTATCTCCCGATGGAAAATTCATGGCTTTTGTGACAAAAGAACTTCCCAATACACATAAAATTTTGATTCGGGATATAGTCAGCGGGCACAGCCTCGAAGTCTTCCAGGCTCTAAGGTGCAGAAATCTGCGCTGGACACCTGACAGCTCAGAGGTTTCCTTTTGGGCCGAGATGAAAGATGCAAGCGCGGGAGCTTTTATTGTGCCTCGATTGGGAGGTTCGGCAAGACCTCTTGAAGCTGCGGAAAAATTGGCCTGGTCTCCGGACGGAGCTGAATATGCAACCTGTTCTGAGGATTCCAAAGAAATTGTGATCGCCCATAGGACCAGCGGAGAATCGACATCAATTCCTCTTTTGTGGCCTTTCCAATGGATCGAGGAAATCGACTGGTCTCCCCAAGGGAACTTCCTGTGTGTGCTGACAGGTGATGAGGACGATCGGTACGCGATCTGGTCCGTTTCGATCGATGGCACTCAACAGAACGAGGTTTTTGAAGAAGAAATATACGACATCGGATCACCCCGCTGGTCTCCGCATGGGGATGCCATCTATTTCACACGGATCGGAGAACAGCACCATGAGCTCTGGAAAACACGCATTTCAACTGAGAGCGGAAAACCGGCAAAATCCCCATCACTTGTGTTAGATGGACTTCGAGCAGGAAAAAACTTAACCATCACAAACGATGGGAATCAACTGCTCTACACTCAGGAAATTCAATACTCCAACATTTGGCTCGCCTCGATCGCAGAAGCAGGAGAAGCCGAATCAATCAAAATAAATCAGATCACCACAGGAATATTTCTCGATTCCTGCCCCAATATCTCTCCCGATGGCAAGCTTGTGGCATTCACGCGGGGATACGGGAAAAAACACAATATATACGTGGTGCCCATAACCGGAGGAACTGCGCAGCAGATCACTTTTTTGGATTCCCTCAATTTTTATCCCTCCTGGTCCCCGGATGGAACCGAGATTGCATTCATCTCTGCACAAGGAGGAAAAGCCAGAGTATGGAAAGTAAACGCTCGAGGAGGATCTCCCCATCAGTTCGAAAATACAAAAGCGAGTGCAATGTCATTCCAGGTATCCTGGGCCCCAGGATCAAATATTCTTTACCAAACGGCGGGAAACCAGATTTTCCATATTCTAAATCCAAGGACAGGAGAAGAAATTCCTCTTTTGGTCGATGACTCGGTGTCATCAGTTCATAATGCCCACTATTCCCAAGACGGCAAAAAAGTTGCTGCGTTTATAGAAAGAGCGTCAACTCCTTCTGGTGTTTCCGTCTTCGATCTGGAAGATGAATCCCTGATCGATCTGAATGAGGGAGGTTTTGACCCGATCGGTTGGTCGTCCGACAGCGAATGGATTTATGTCTCTGATTATGAATCCGAGGACGTGAGGATTCTCAAGGTATCCCCAAAAAGTGGAGAATCTGAATTGTTGTTTGCCTTATCCTCTTCTCCATTGCGCGGCCAGCCCTATACATTCCAGGTGAGGATGAGTCCCGATGAAAAGCATTTTGCCTTCCCAGCCAACAGAAGTCAATCGGATGTGTGGATGATCGAAAATTTCGACTCAGAGATCGAGTAATCTGGGTTATTCCGGATATTTGCTGGAACCTGGCTCCGTCGGAATCATCAACCATCCTACTTTTTCCTTGTGGGTTCTGACAAGCCAGAATCCTGCGAATTGACCTAGGATGGAGAACTCCTCTCCACCATTGATTTCTTCGATGATTGCTGCCTGTTCCATCGGAGCCGCTTTGACTTCTCGAACGGCATCTGTCTGTTGAATTTCCAACGTTTCTGCAGCTAATTCTACATAGCGGGATGGAACATAACCCGCTTGGCCATCGGGTAAAAGAACGCGGTAAGTATTACCGGAAGCAGCCTGAACCTTCATGGCCGAATGGGGATCCATTCGGGCAATCTCATCAGATCGCGAATTCGCCAAGGCCTTTAAAGAAATAGAGGCCTGTTTTGTCCGAGCCCACTGGCCGAGGATCGCCGTATCAGCCATAATCTCTTTGGGCGTCGAGTTTATTTTTTTAATAAAATTCACAGGATCGACCGGACCCTCCCCCCTCACATAAATCCCGAAGTGCAAATGAGGAGGCGTTCGTCGGGCATTGCCGGTGTTGCCGACCGTTCCGATTCTTTGGCCGGGCTCCACATAGGTGTTCTGTTCGACATCCTGGGTCTGTAGATGAGCAAAATAGAGATGAAGGTCCCGCTTTGCATCATGGAGCCAAATATTGAGGCCGCCGATGTCGGATTCACTGACACGGCGTACTAAAGCTTTGGATGGGGCGATGATCGGGGTGTGTCTTTTCGTGAAGATATCCACTCCGTGGTGCTTCCGTCGGCCGCCGTCGCGAGGAACTCCGAATCCGCTCCCGATCGCCCGGTGGTCATAACCCAAAACAGGAAATTCTAAGGAAGCCATGTTGCGGATGGTGACGTTGAACCGGCCCCCACGCAATAGTTCTGGCTGAAGCCGGAGCACATATTCCGAATCCTGTTTAGGCTCGAACTCCAGGTGTTTCTCGTTGTTATTGGCGCTGGCGACCAAGCGCCAGTCTTCGTAGGTGATACCGCGGACACGAAAAAGGTCCATGAAAAGCCGGCACCGTTTCTGGCCGTCAAATGCCACGTCGATCTCGACTCTATGACCTTTAATAACAGAAAATTGGTAAGCCACGGCAAAGGCGGATGCATGGTCCACATAAAAGTCCTCTTCATACGGAGATTCCACATCCACAGGATTCTTCATGGCATTTTCCGCTGCCAGGATCCAGTCACGAGCGAGGGCCGTGTGAGCCAGACCTACCGAGCGCAAAGAGTGCACATAGGCCTCGTGGCTGTTGGAGGGTTTATAAGGTTCTGGAACGATTTCTTTCTGACAATAGGAAAACAAAAGGAGAGAAACAAGGAGCACGAAATAAAATTTATGTTTAAACCTGATGCGCATTCTGTCCATCCCTATTATGATACATAGCGACCGAATTTCCAAACGATATTTCAGTTGCAATTGATTATCATCTTGTTCCTTGTTATTCTTTCCCACTAAAATGAAAGGAACA
>DAOWCB010000262.1 GCA_030633795.1 Candidatus Aminicenantota bacterium
ACAACTGGTGGGATCGGCCCTCAAATTCCAAAAAAAAGTGATCCATATGGCTTTTTTCAGCATCACCGAAAGTGAAAAAGCCGGCAAAATCGCCGGATTCAAAAGGCGCCGCGAATTCCGAACCGGATAATTCAGGTCAGCCGTCGTTGAGGGGAGACATGAACGACCCCGCCGTCCTCTTAAACAGCGGGACCATGGAATCGCACACCTTGACTTGAACGGGCTTTTCCGCAAGGAATTTTCCCACATCAGACGTTTTGGAGCGGATTTTTTTGCCAATGTCCTTTCCAACATCCTTCAAATAAAATATCTTCACAAACGGCTCTTCCAAATCCCAGATCCCGACGACCCATCCATCCACGAGGATAGTAGAAGTGGCATTCCCGGAGCGATCGAAAATCATCTTGTAGTGTTTGGGATGGAGATATCTCTCCCTGTCTTTGTACCCCATCATGTAGGGATCGAGACCCGGGAGGACATTGACAACCGGATGTATAGGGACCGCGAGGGATTGCAATGATTCTCTTTCAGACAAATGGACTAGGTAGCTGCTTTCCAATTCGGGGATCTCGACAGATGACACCTTATCACCCAGGCCTTCGAGGATCTCCTTCACTTGCAATTTGGGAAATCCTGTCCACCAGGCGATATCCCGTTCGCTGACAGGCCCAAATGACAGAATATACTGCTCGATAATTTTCCCCCTGGCTTCCATTTCATCATAGGCCGATAAATCCAGATCGGGGTAATAATCCTCAAAAAGATAGTAGGCATGCTGCGTGCTTTTCCATCCCTCTCTGGGGAGACTCCTCACCAGAAGGCCTTTGTCGCACATCCGGTTCACGATCGGTGCAATATTGGCTGCCGTTCGCAACTTCTTTTTGATCTCTCTGGTTGTCAATCCTCTGCCCCTCAGAAGTTTCAAGATTTTGTTCGAAATTCTCACATATTGTGTCGGAGTGATGCCCAGGTATTTGCTGAATCGTACGGCCGTCGCATCAGCCATTTGGCTCGTAGCAGCATATGCTACCGGGATGAATTTCTTGGGGAGGATGTAGATCGTATTCCGGACATAACGAATTCGGGCAAGGCTCTTTTTCTTGGACATCTCGACCGCAAGATCATCTCTTCTGAACGAATTCGAGCGGGCAAAAAGAGAAAGGTAAGGCCCGGTGGCGCTTGTCCCATGGAGTCCGCCGATGTCTTTTGCGATCTGAACGACATCACCCATTTTTGAATCATCCGCCAAATGCTGCTTTTTCAGGACAAAATGATTGACTTTAGCAAGGCTTAACGTTTCCATTTTATGAATAATTCAGGTTAATAGTATAACCGACAATTTTTCTCTTGTCATTCTCTGCTAATTTGTTTATCAATAAAAGCAGAAATAACATCCGATGCCTGAATACAAAAATCCGCTATTCCCAGAGACCCGGCATTATCTAGAAAAGAAACTCACCGAATTAAAACCCGGTTTAAAAGCTCAATTGGGGATGTGCCCGAATCCCCGGCCCGGCCATCAAGCTTATTTCGAAGTGGAGGACACAAGCCTCAAGGCCGGCGTCCTCGTGCTGTTATATCCTCGAGAGGGCAAGCTCCATCTGGTGTTCACCCAGAGGACTGACAACGTGGATTTTCACAAAGGACAGATATCCTTTCCTGGGGGTCGACAGGAAATTGGAGAAAGTCTGGAACAAACAGCATTAAGGGAAGCCCAGGAAGAATTAGAGATTGATCCCGATTCTGTCCGAATTCTTGGGATGTTGACTCCCCTGTATATCCCACCGAGCAATTACTGCATTTATCCTGTAGTGGGTTTGGCCGAGGGCCGGCCGGATTTTCTGCCTGCTCAGCTTGAAGTGGCCGAAGTCCTAGAGATCCCTTTGGCCCACCTGCTCAATCCACAAAATATCCGGAGGGAAATATGGAACATCAGGGGTTCCGATGTGGAGGTTCCGTTTTATGCCTTCGGAGAACACAAAATATGGGGAGCCACCGCCATGGTCCTGGCAGAACTTTTGGAAATGATAAAAGGACTCAGTTCCAGCTAAGGTTTTGGTTCAGAGCGATCATAAATTCGCGCACGATCTTTTTTCCGATTCCGAAAATGTCAACAAGCTGTTCCTTCTGAAGGACTTTGCAGTCCACGCTCACGCTGTCGTCGAACTCCCTGACCATGATGGACAACCTGGGTGGGGCATCTCCTCCCCCCACATATCTTCCACTCTCCGCTCCGATGAATCCCGTTTCCCTGTCGATGCTATCGATCGTGAATTCGATATCGTTCACAGCTTCTATCGATGCTTCCCAAACTTCGTCAAAAGTCCGATTTTGCCAATAACTCGTCTTTGTTTTGACGGTCTGTATCGCGCAAGACATACAGGCCAAAATGAGTAATGGCAGCAATAATTTTTTCATCGAACTCTCCTCATGACATCCATATTTTTTTCCTCTCGTACTAATAAACCTAAAGCAAAATACGTGCCAAGTAACTTCCAGGGGTGGGTTGAAAGCCCAAGATATCTTTTTGTCCTTTCTAGATGACAGTTCAGGGGACAGTCTTATTTTTCATACTAAAATAAAGAAATAAAAAATACAGAAAAGAGAGAGCCCCTCTGGTCAAGAGGGGCCAAGGATTGGATCTAGAGGCGCGAAGTTAAAATGGAGACTTATTGATTAAAAAGACTCCTAAAATGAGGATAAACGATGGCAAAGTTTGCGTTCTCCATATCGGAGAATTGATCCTGAGGGATATCTGCTGCAGAATACAAAGACTGAAGCTCTTTGTTATTCCACAGAGATACCCACTCAGCAATGCTCCTGTCTCCTAAGGGATCGCTGAAATAGATAAAGGATATTTGCATCTTAATTTTTTCCCAAAACGATAGCTGTCCCAAATAGCCCTGCGGTCACGCCAAATCCGACATAAGAAGCTGTCATCAAACCCATCCACACAAAGGCTAAGGTCGTCCACGAACAAAGAATGCCTATCAGGCCAATCGCATTAAAATGTTTTTTTAATCTTTCTTTCATCTCCATTCTCCCGCTTCCTTATTTTTTTCATTGCCCATTTTATTCGCAAATATCATGCCAAAGTGTAACTTGTTGATATTGAATGAATTACAAATAATTAAGATGGACTTAAGGGTAAAATAATTGACAATTATTCGTACTTTGTAACAAATATTGCCATTTTTTTCGTCCCCCGAATCTCCCTAACCCGGATGCAAAAAGAAGAAAACAACCTCGTAGAGCACCAGGATGAAGTATAGAGAAAAAATAACATAAAGAAAAAAGTAGGCTTTAACTTTGCCGAACAGAATAAAATTTTTATGCATCAAAAGGATGATCAGGCTGATTACCGTAATCACGTATTTCACAACAAGGGA
>DAOWCB010000036.1 GCA_030633795.1 Candidatus Aminicenantota bacterium
AGAGGTTACAAAGGAAGGTGGGAAAAGTCGGGAGGAGTCCTGTCCGACGGGAAAAACATCTACGGAACTTGGCAAGAAGCGGGAGATGAACCCTTCATGGTCTCACGCAACTTTCCTCAAGTCGGGATATTCGTCGGCCGAAATCGATTAAATTCTTGTGAGAAGGCCAAACACGCAGGCTTTACCCTAGTGCTCCTTGACGATGGATTCCAACACAGGAAACTCCATCGGGATCTAGATATTATCCTGTTCGATCCAGGCGAGAGAATCGCTCTTCGAGAATCCCTTTCTTCACTCCGTCGTGCCGATATTATCCTGGTAAAGAAAAACAACCGCGCCCATGCTAAAAGTAAAATAAGGCACCATTCCCCCAAGGCCAAGGTTTTTTCCTATTCGACCATAAACAAGGGATTTTTCGCTTTTCCTGACGGCAACCCCATCCTGACAGAACGATTGAGAGGAAAACGCTTCCTGGCTATTTGCGGGATCGCTCGGCCCGAAAGATTTTTATCTCTCTTGGAAAAAGAAGGGCTTAAACCACTGCTCTCCCTCACATTCCCCGATCATCACTCCTATCCTATCTCCACAAGAAAAAAAATCATCACCACCTTCCAAAGGGAAAAAGCTGATGCCGTGCTCACAACAGAAAAGGACGTTTTCAAGCTGGGCGACCTCCAAAACGCCGGACAGATTCCGGTTTACTATAACAAAATAGACCTTCAGGTGGAGGAAAATTTCTATCAGGAGCTTCTATCATTGAAAAAGGACAGTTGAAATCACCGATGGCCAACCTTCACGAAAAGACAGAGTTTTTCGGATTCCAATTTCTCAAAATCCTTTTCTCCGTGCTCCCACGTCCCATCTGTCTTGCCATCGGAGGAGCTCTTGGATCCTTGATATATCACATCGATAGAAAGCACCGGCAAATCGCTCTATCCAACCTGAACACAGCTTTTGGTTCCCGGTTCTCCGATGAAAAGCAAAAGAAGATAGCAAAGGCTTCTTTCAGACATTTTGGGAGAGTTTTCGCTGATATCATAAAAGTCCGGCACATGAAACAGGACAAAGTGCTAAAATCCATATCCATCGAGGGATCAGAACACCTTGAAAAGGCCATGCTCAAAGGAAAAGGAGCGTTGATCTTTTCCGCCCATTTGGGAAACTGGGAAATGGCCACTGCCCCGGTCTCTGAAATCGGGAAAGTCAATGTCATAGCCCGTCCGCTCGACAACAGGCGACTTGAAAACGAGCTTCTGCAAATAAGAAAAAAACTCGGAGCCAACGTCATCTACAAACAACAGGCGGCAAGACCCATACTTCGTGCTCTCACAGATAACGAAATGGTGGCGATCCTGATCGACCAGAATGTCGTGCGCAATCAAGCGGTGTTCGTGGATTTTTTTGACAAACCCGCGGCCACAACGCCCAGCCTGGCAATGTTTTTTCTCAAAACAGATGCTCCGATAGTTCCGGTTTTCTGTTATCCTGTCCAGAGCGGGGGGTATCATCTTAAGATTCTCCCGCCCCTCAAACTCATCATGACAGGCGATGAAGAAAAGGATGTGTTGAAAATCACACAATTATGCAATAAGATTATACAGAATCAGATACAGGAAAACCCAAAAGTCTGGCTGTGGTTCCATGACCGCTGGAAAACACGACCCGAAGGAGAAGAGAGGATCGGATAAAAAGAACATGAGAGCAAATAAACGTTCATCTAATATCATTCGTCCTGTATCTATTACGCCAGATTATCTCGCCTTCGCCGATGGATCGGCGCTCATCGAGCTCGGAAAAACCAAAGTCGTTGCGGGGGCTACCATCGAGGAAAGAGTCCCCTCCTTTCTCAAAGGCAGAGGGAAGGGATGGATCACTGCGGAATATGCCATGCTTCCCTGTTCTACGGAAAAAAGAACGCCCCGTGAAAGAGGGCCTGGCAGAATGTCTGGCCGTACCCAGGAGATCCAACGGCTTATCGGGCGCTCCTTACGCACCGTGACAGACCTCAAAATTCTCGGAGAAAGAACGATCACCATAGACTGCGATATCATCCAAGCTGACGGTGGTACAAGAACAGCTTCGATCACCGTGGGTTGCGTCGCACTGGCTTTGGCCTTAAAAAAAATGATGGACTTGGGTGTCATCGACGAGATGCCTCTCAAAAACTTGGTTAGTGCCGTGAGCGTGGGAATAGTCGATGAGGACCTCCTTCTGGACTTGGACTATCAAGAGGATTCCTCGGCAGAAGTCGACATGAACGTCGTCAAGACAGATACGGGCAAAATTGTGGAAATACAGGCCACAGCAGAGAAATCCCCCTTCACTAAAAAAGACTTCAACGCCCTGTTAAGCCTGGCCGATAAAGGCATAAAAGAGCTATTCCTTGTACAAAAAGAAATTCTCAAACAGAGGAGCCTTCTCTTTATGGCCTATGGGTGATGCCCAGGTTACTGGAGGAAATGGAAAGGAAAATGAAAGACATTCTTATTACAGGCGGAGCTGGTTTTTTAGGAAGTCATCTGTGTGAACATTACGTAGATCAAGGAGCGGATGTCATCTGTGTCGACAATTTCTTCTCAGGAAGCAAGGATAACATCCTCCATCTTCTTGCCAATCCTCATTTCGAGCTGATCCGACACGATGTCATCCACCCTCTTTTTGTGGAAGTCGACAGGATTTATCACTTGGCATGCCCTGCCTCACCCATTCATTACCAATACAACGCCATCAAAACTGTCAAAACCAATGTCATGGGAACCATCAACATGCTGGGCTTGGCGAAACGAACAGAAGCCAGAATTCTCCTCGCCTCCTCGTCTGAAGTCTATGGCGATGCTCAAGTCCATCCCCAACAGGAGAACTACTGGGGTCATGTAAACCCGATAGGACTTCGCAGTTGCTATGATGAAGGAAAGCGTGTGGCCGAGACGTTGATGATGGACTATCACCGCCAAAACAAAACCGACATCAAAATCGTCCGCATCTTCAACACCTATGGTCCCCGAATGGCTGTGGATGACGGAAGGGTAGTCAGCAATTTCATCGTCCAGGCTTTACATAACAAGCCTTTGACGGTCTATGGGGAGGGGAGCCAAACACGTTCCTTTTGTTACGTTACGGATCTTATTTTGGGACTTGTTGCAATGATGGAGAAGGAGGACTTCACAGGACCGGTGAATATCGGAAATCCGGGAGAATTCAGCATCATGGAATTGGCCCAAAAAGTCATTGCCCTCACAGGAAGTGAGTCGGAAATCAGTCACAATCCTTTACCTCAAGACGATCCGGTCCACAGATGCCCGGATATCACCTTGGCCAATAAACACCTCCAATGGAAGCCTCAGACGCCTCTCGATGAGGGACTCAAAAAAACCATCCTTTATTTTCAAAAGGTTCTCGGACTAACAACGGATCCAAAAAAAACATCATGAAACTATCCATCATCATACCGGTCTATAACGAAAAGCACACCATTGAGGAAGTGATCAATCGCGTTCGGGAGACCGATGTGGGGATGGAAAAGGAGATCGTCATCGTGGATGACGGTTCCAAAGACGGGACGCAGGATGTCCTGAATAACCTGAATTTCCCCGATACAAAAACTTTTTTCCATGCGAAGAATCAGGGAAAGGGAGCCGCGCTTCATACCGGGTTTTCCAACGCCCAGGGCGATATCATCCTGATCCAAGATGCAGACTTGGAGTATGATCCTGCAGAGTATCCAACGCTACTAAAGCCCATTCTGGACGGCCGTGCAGACGTCGTGTATGGGTCTCGCTTTCTTGGAGGACCACACAGGGTTCTCTTCTTCTGGCACTATGTCGGCAACAAATTCCTGACCACGTTATCCAATATGTTATCCAATCTTAACCTATCGGACATGGAAACATGCTATAAGGTCATCAAAAAGGATGTTCTTGATCGTATCACGCTGAAGTCCAAAAGATTCGGTTTCGAGCCTGAGATTACGATAAAACTTGCCAAACTGAAGGCAAAGATCTATGAGGTGCCCATCTCCTATTCTGGGAGAGATTACAGTGAGGGCAAAAAAATCGGATGGAGAGATGGCATTGCCGCTATATATCACATCCTTCGGTTTAAATTCTTTAAATAAATCACCATATCATTACTTGAAAATGATTGAACTTACAGCTAATATATTTTATCTCGCTTCATCATTTTAGGTGATTGTATAATTGACACAAAAACACCTTTTTTACTCAAAGCTTTGATCCAAGGAGGGGAGCATGAATTTAACATCCGGACTCATTCTTATCGGCGCTATAATCCTTGTTTTGGCACTCATAGTGCTATTATTTGCGAAACAATACAAAAAAGTCGGACCAAACGAAGTTCTTGTCATATCAGGAGGAAGAAAGCGTACCATGATAGCTCCCGACGGGACAAAAACCAAGCTCGGTTACCGTTACCGTCTTGGTGGAGGAACATTTGTGTTGCCCTTTATGGAAACGATCGACATACTGCCGATGGAAGCCATCACCATGAACATCAAAACTCCTGAAGTCTTGACTAACAGCGGTGTGCCTATCATGGCTGAGGCTATCGCTCAGATAAAAATCGACTCCTCTGATCATTCGATCCGACTGGCCGCCGAACAATTTCTGGGATTGGGAAAAGAGGGGATCAGGTCTGTGGCGGAAACTGTGCTTGAGGGCAAGATGAGGGAAGTGATGGGGACCATGACCGTGGAACAAATCTACAAGGCCCAGCATGAATTCTCGACCACCGTAACCCAAGCTGCTCAAAGCGACTTTTCCCGGATGGGATTGAACATGATGTCATTTGCCTTGAAGGACATCAGCGACACACAGGGGTACCTGGATGCATTGGGGAAACCCCAGATCATGGCTGCTAAAAGAGATGCAGTCATCGCCGAGGCAGAAACCGAAAAAGAGGCTACGATCAAATCTTCGGAAGCGCACAAAGAGGGGGAAATCGCTCGTCTGGCTGCGGAAGCATTGATTGCCAAAGCCCAATGGGAAAACGAGGCCAAAAAAGCCGAATCCCAAGTGGACGTTAACCAAAAAAAGGCCAAGGCCGACTTCGCATACGAAATCGAACGATCCCGGCTTTCTCAAGATATAAAAAAGGAAGAAGCCAAGGTCAAATTCATCGAAAAGCAGGAAGCGATAAAAATCGAAGAGCTTGAAACCGCGCGCAAAGAAAAAGAACTGAACTCGAACGTCATCAAGCCTGCCGATGCCCGAAAATACCAAATGAAAGCCGAAGCAGAAGCGGAAGAATTTCGCATTCAATCCGAAGCTAGAGGAAAAGCCGATGCTATGAAACTGGAAGGGATCGCACAAGCGGAAAAAACCAAACATCTCGGATTAGCCGAGGCCGAATCGATGATGAAAAAAGCCCAGGCATGGGATAAATACAACCAAGCCGCTATCCTGGAAATGTACCTTAAAATGCTGCCCGACCTGGCGAAAGCTGTATCTGAACCCCTCTCCAAAGTGGACAAGATAGTCGTCATAGGAGGAGACAAGAGCCTCGGCACGACCAAAATCACATCACAAGTAGGGGAGATCCTGGCACAGATGCCAGATGTGGTCAAATCTCTAACCGGAGTGGACCTGAAAAAATACCTCAAGAAAAAACTAGCCTTCGAAGACGACGAGAAAAAAGAAGATTAATCTTCTCGATAAAGGGTTAACCATGGTATCAGAAAAAGCAAACAAGATTGGAGAATCTCCAACCTTAAAGGTCTCAGCCAAGGCCAAGGCCATGAAGGCCGAGGGGATCGACGTTGTCGATTTCAGCGTTGGGGAACCGGATTTTGCCACCCCTGACAATGTCAAAAAAGCGGGAATCAGGGCTATCGAAGAAAACTTCACCAAATACACCCAGGCCGATGGCATCCCTGATCTCAAAGAAGCCATCATCAAAAGATTGAAGGAGGATCAATCTCTGGAATACGAGAAAAATCAAATCATAGCCTCATCTGGGGCAAAAAGCTCCCTTTATCATCTTTTTCAAGCCCTGATCAATGAGGGAGATGAAGCCATTATACCCGCTCCCTATTGGGTGACTTATCCCCACGCCGTTTCTCTGGCCAACGGAAAAAGCGTGATCGTTCGGACAAAAGAAGAAAATGGATTCCTGTTGACACCCGAAGAATTAAAATCGGCCATCACGCCGGCAACCAAAGCTCTGATTTTAAACAATCCCTCCAATCCCACAGGCGCTGCCTACCCGAAACACGCTCTCGAAGCCTTGGCCGATGTCGTGATGGAAGAGGATATTTACGTCATCGCTGATGAAATTTACGAAAAACTTGTCTATGACGATTTTCGCTTCCACAGCTTTGCATCCTTGGGGGAAGAGATAAAAAAGAAAACCATCGTGATAAACGGTGTTTCCAAAGCCTACTCGATGACCGGATGGCGGATCGGGTTTGCAGCAGGGCCGGCAGATGTCATCAACGGCATGGCCAAGATCCAGAGCCACAGCACATCCAACCCCTGCTCCATATCCCAAAAAGCCAGCTTGGAAGCTCTGAGCGGGCCTCAGTATGAAGTTTCCAAAATGGTGGCGGAATTCCAGAGGAGACGCAATTACGCGTTAATGAGGCTCCAGAGTATTCCGAATGTATCATGCCACAAACCCCAGGGCGCCTTTTATCTGTTTCCCAACTTTTGCTCCACATTTGAAAAAGAATACAACAACATGACCATCCGAAATTCTTATGGACTCGCCTACTTCCTCTTGAAAGAAGCAAAGGTGGCTATTGTCCCGGGAGATGCCTTTGGCATGGACGACTGTATCCGCATGTCGTATGCCACATCCATGGAAAACCTCGAAAAGGGGCTGGACAGGATCATCGAAGCCGTCTCCAAACTTAAAACAGCCAAAAAAACCAAGCGGATTTTTCTCAATAACACCCAAACTCGGGTAAAAACATCCGTCCCTGTCGATTCTTCGATATCCATCAACATGAGGGATGCTCTTGTGGCTGAAATGGAAGAAACGCTCAGCTACGCCAACTACTTTGAGTGGAATGCCAACATTAACGGAGTCATCGTCCAATTGCGGACAAACGTATCCCATCTGAATGACTTTTGGGTTGAAAACTGGTACCCGGCGCAACTGGAAGCCGACCTCGAACCCCACGGGATCATCTATGCGGTGGAGGGCATTGCAGGCCGGGAGTCACGCACTTTCTACAATTCCGAGACAAAAACAGGAATTCTGGTCAACATGGATAATTATTCGCCGTTGCGAAGCCTTGCCCTCGGTCTTGTGATGGATGTCTCCGAACGGCTTTTCAGCACGTACACCCTCCGCGGCATGTCTGCGGATAAAAACGGAAGTGGCCTGTTGCTCATCGGACCAAAGGGCACAAAAAAATCAGATTTATTCTATTCCTTACTCCAAGATAAGGACCTGCGGTTGCACTCCAACGATATCCTTTTTATTCGATTTTCCGGGGGAGGAGTCCTGGCTGACTCTATCGAGAGAAAGTTGGTCATGCCAACCCAGGTCGTCGAATTCTACCCCCGATTGGCTCCTCTTTTTGACAACAGCAAATGCGAAAATGTTGTTGTTCGTAAAGAAAACTGCCAGGATTCCGACTGCCTCCGCATGGATGACTGCCGGCTCGATCGCGGTTCGCCCTTCTGTTACAAGGCTTCAAAAAACGCCGTTGCCCTTCTGGACCCTTATTGGATCGAAGGCCCGGCCAAGCATGTTAAGAGAACGCAATTGCGTTGGATTTTCCTCCTGCGCTTCGATAGCACTTCTCCTCCGGCTGTGAAGATGGAGGTGGAGGATGCCCTCAGAATACTGGAATCGGGAGAAAGCCCTGGATTGAGGACAACCATCGGCCCTTTAAAAAACCAACCTTTCTACAATCCTCATCTGTTGTTAACCACTCCCGAGAGAATCGACTACCAGAAGAATTTTTTCCGCGAGCTTCTCGAAAACACAAGCTGCTATCTGATCAACAGCGGGGTGGCGACTGCCGATGACATCCAAAGCTTGATCAAACAAGAAACCGAGCCAGAAATCAACGAGTAGGCCCCATGAGTGATAATCACATCTATAACGAAGACGCCTATAAAAAATTTTCCGAAGAGCTTCCTCGGGCTCTCGAAGGCCCGAATATCAAAAGAGTGGACCTTGACTGGCTTGAGTCTAGAGCCAAGGCCACAGGAGTTAAAACAAAATTTGGTTCTTACGGATGGCGCTCTGTTATGTCGAGCCGGATCGCTCCCAAAACGGTATATCTTGGAGGCGAAGAAGTCCGGCTAACCCAGCCTTCCGAACAACAAAAAGTCCTGATAGCAAAATCTCCTGACGAACTGGATAAGGTTCTCCATCTCTTGCGCTCCCTTCCTTTTTATCACATCCGACGGCAAATGGGAGAAAACAAATATTACAATCCTCTCTGCAATCTTTATGTGTCCGCTGCAGACCTCATAAATTACCGGTTGGGATACATGTGGGGAACGACCATGTTCAAACCTTCGAAACGACCTGGCCCGGAATTTACCATGATTCACATACCTGAAGAGCATCCGTTAAGACAGCAGGTCCTCGTTCTTCCTGAATATAACATCAACATAGCTATGGGGACAGACTACATGGGTGAGGACAAAAAAGGCTTTCTCCGCCAGTCCATGTGGACGGCTGACCAGCAGGGCATGCTCGGACTGCATGCTGGCACAAAGATCGTCACAGCCCGAAATCCCGAGGACAAGCTCAAGACCTATGGTGTCTTTCTTTTCGGTTTGACAGCAACCGGAAAATCCACTTGGTCCTGTCATCAATTAGGCCTGGACCACAAACGCGGAGAAAAAACCTGGGTCACTCAAGACGACATCGTTTTTTTACGCAGCGATGGGTCGGCATTGGGCTCAGAAAACAATTTTTTTGTCAAAACGGATGTCGAGAAAGAATACCAGGAGGCCATGTACAACACGTTGACAGATAAATCAGCTCTTATGGAAAACGTGATAATCAAAGCCAACGGCGAACCCGACTTCATGGACGAAAGCCTCACAGCCAACGGGAGAGCCGTAGTTCAGCGTAAAAAGTTGCGTGTCGACATCGACGGTAAGATGGTGGATATTTTTTCAAAATCTGTCAATCTTCCACCAATGGAGGAACTGGATGGC
Source organism: Candidatus Aminicenantota bacterium (assembly GCA_030633795.1). GTDB lineage: Bacteria > Acidobacteriota > Aminicenantia > Aminicenantales > Aminicenantaceae. The sequence goes on from DAOWCB010000036.1 coordinate 9,144, forward strand.
CTTATTTTCGCTTTTATCACACGCAGGAACACCATCATGAACTTCTCTCAGGAACTCACTCCTGAGCAGGCCGTCCTTGCCTATCTATGGGGAGAGAGCACCCACAGCTATGCCAGCCAGCCGCTTAAGGCTGGAGAATCTGTCCGGATTGTCGGAACCGACCCGTTCATCGTCGGCTCAAGAGCTAAAAAGGTCAACCGCTTCTACGAGATCATCATGACCCTGGTAAACAATTATCCGGGAAAACTGAAGTTCCTGCAGTACAACACTGGGGGAATCGGGGAGATCATCGAAACCTCGGAGGAAAACGGACAGAAAAAAAAGAGACTGATCCG
>DAOWCB010000254.1 GCA_030633795.1 Candidatus Aminicenantota bacterium
CCCGCCAAAAACTTCTTAGCCAGAATGCATGAACTATCCATCGTAGCCAGCCTCTTCGAAATCATGGAGGAAAAAGCCCAAGAAAAAGGATCTAAGAAGATCATTTCTGTGAAACTTCAGGTCGGCAAACTCTCTGGAGTGGTCCCTGAGTTTTTGATCACCGCATTCGACATGTACAAAAAAGACACGAAAGCCCATGATGCTGAGCTGGAAATCGAAGAAATTCCTTTTACAATTCAGTGCAAAACATGCGGTAAGACAATGACCCGGGATGATTTTGTTTTCATTTGCATCCACTGTGGATCGCAAGATCTAAAAACTCTCACCGGAAAAGAACTTTTTTTGCAAAAAATGGAGCTGGAGCTTTAGGCAGCTCAGACTCATCCGATTGACTTTCGCCTTTTGGAATGCTAAATACTTTTATAATTTAATATTGGAGCGATGTTGATGTCTCACAAAAAGCAGTTTCTATTACCCGGGATCTTTATCTTCTGTTTTATTTTTCTTTCCACACTTCCAGTATCAGAGGCTCAAAAGAAGAGCAAAAAAATCACCTATGACCAAGTCTATTCAAATGCTGAACCCAGATTGCTCAAGTCTCTTCCTTCTATCCGCGAATGGCTGGATGATGCTCATTATCTCGTTGTCGAGGAGGATGAAACAGACGATTCACAGAAATGGTTCAAAGTGAACGCAGCCAAAAACACCAAAGCGCTTTTTCTGGATTATGGCCAAATCCAAAAAGTCCTACCCAAAGGTATCCGAGCCTCCCAACATGTCGACCACACCAAAGACTATGCCGGGTTTCTTTACACAGATAAGGGCGATCTCTATTTCTATTCGCGCATGAATAATTCCTTCAAACGTCTGACGGCCACATCCGGTGAAGAGCACAATCCTCGTCTCTCGCCCGATGGAAAATATGTCGCTTTCACCAGAGATCACAACCTTTTCACTATGGACATCGCCAGCGGATTGGAATATCAGCTCACTCAGGATGGCTCAAAAACTATCTACAACGGCTGGGCCTCTTGGGTATACTATGAAGAAATTCTCGGGAGAGGATCGCGTTACCGCGCCTTCTGGTGGTCACCGGACAGCCAGAAAATTGCCTTTCTCCGCTTTGATGACAGTCCGGTGCCAACCTTCCCTCTTTTCAGTTCCCAAGGAGATCATGGCAAGCTGGAAATCGAACGCTATCCCAAAGCCGGCGATCCTAATCCCTACGTCAAACTGGGAATCGCTTCCGCCTTGGGCGATAAAATCGTTTGGGCCGATGTGGAGGAAAAGGCCGACCACTATGTGGCCTTTCCCATCTGGTTTGCCGATTCCTCAAAACTGACCTTCCAATGGATGAACCGGGAGCAGGACAACATCAAGATCTACGCCGTTGACCTCAAAACCGGAAAGAAAAAGGAAATCTATAACGAAAAACAATCCGCCTGGGTCGATTTTTTCGGCAATCTGCGCTTTTTCGAAGACGGCAGCGGATTCCTCCTCCAAAGCGATGTAGATGGATGGAGTCATCTCTATACCTACGACCTCGAGGGAAATCTTAGAAAGAGGCTGACCGAAGGAAAATGGACAGTCACCAATATATCCCTTGTTGATGAGGACAACAAGCGGATTTTTTTCCATGCGAGGAAAGGCCTAACAGCAGAGACGCATCTCTATAGGGTAAATCTGGATGGGAGCGGCTTGACACGCCTCACCCAAGAAGCAGGATCTCACCGCGGCAATGTCTCAACAGGAGGAACTTTTTTCATCGACCGCTTCTCGAACATCTCCACGCCTTCACGTGTTGACCTGTTGCGATCGAATGGCACGCTAGTCAGGAATATCGTGGACAGCCGCACAAGCCTGATGGAAGAGTACTCCATCGGTAAAAAGGAGATATTTGCGATAACCACCGAAGATGGCACCACTCTTCCAGCATGCTGGACTCTCCCTCCCGATTTTAACGAGAACAAGATCTATCCTGTCCTTTTTACCATTTACGGAGGCCCTGGCTCGAGCGATGTATCCAATTCCTACCCTCGCCTCTCCCAACTCTATCTCGCCCAAGAAGGGATCATCGTGTTTGCCATCGACCACCGGGGCTCCGGCCATTTTGGAAAAAAAGGCCAGGCCTTGATGCACCGCAATTTAGGGAAGTGGGAAATGCTTGATCTTATTCAGGGTGTCAAGTGGCTCCACAAAAAATCCTTTGTGGATAAGAACAGGATCGGGATAACGGGCGGAAGTTATGGAGGATACACCACCTGCATGGCATTGACCTACGGGGCTGATTATTTCACTCACGGATATGCCCGCTCATCGGTCACTGATTGGCGGCTGTATGACTCAGTTTACACAGAGCGATACATGGATAGACCGATCGACAACCCGGAAGGATACGAATTCGGAGCGGCCATGATCCATGCCGATAAATTTAAGGGAACTCTTTTCATGTCTCATGGAAACTTGGATGACAATGTTCACATGCAAAACACGATTCAACTTATAGACAAGCTTATGGAGCTGGAAAAATCAGGGTTCGGATTCATGGTCTACCCCGACCAAAGACACGGGACAAGGGGAAAAAAGAGAGAACATTCAAACCGTCATTACATCGACTTCTTGTTTAAAAACTTGCTGAACCGGTAAGGAGGAAAAGACTGGACAATTTTGAACATTTTAAAACGTGTCCGGTGTGCTCCAGCTCAGTTTTGTTTCCCTACAAGAAACGGACGTTTGACGCGTCCAGCTTGAGCAAAGATCATATCAAGATCACAGACAACGATTATGGCAAAATCTGGGACCTCAGTCGCTGCGACTACTGCGCCCATATCTTTGCCAATCCTTGTCCCTCCCCAGAATTCATCCAATCTCTTTACAGTGAGACTGAGGATCCCGTTTATCAAGAGGAGGCTCGAGGTCGCTCAAAAAACTTCAGCAGAATTCTCAAAGCCTTGGATAAGATCCATCCGGAACGAGGCATACTGTTCGATGTCGGAGCGGCGACGGGAATTCTGCTCGATATTTCACGAGAACGAGGATGGCAAGTGGAGGGCATCGAACCCAGCGCGTGGGCCATCGGTGTCGCCAGAGATAAGTACCATCTCGAGATTCGAGAGGGTGTTTTCGAAAAAGCGGATCTTCAAGAAGAACACTATGCCGTGGTCACCATGGTGGACTTTATCGAACACACCCCCCATCCTTTGGACGCTATTTCCATCGCTCAAAAAATCCTTTTGCCAGGGGGCACTCTTTGTCTTGTAACTCCCGATATAAACAGCATAGCGGCAAAAATCATAGGACAAAAATGGTGGCATTATCGGCCCGGTCACGTGGGCTATTTTTCTAAAAAAAGCCTGGCTTTTCTCTTGCAAAAAGCAGGCTTTCGAATTGTAAAATTGCGAAAGTATTCCTGGACCTTCAGTCTTTACTATCTGCTATCCCGTAAGCCAAGTCTAAAATTTTTGCTTAAAAA
>DAOWCB010000284.1 GCA_030633795.1 Candidatus Aminicenantota bacterium
GGCTGAACTGCCGAATGTAGTGAGAGTTGCCTACGAGATCACCCCAAAGCCTCCGGCCACGATCGAATACATCTGAAATATCATTGACAGGGGGGCTTGACTATCGTCTTGATTTGACGATCTTGTAGATTCCCAATGTCAAAATCGGGATGATATAGACTATCAGAAATCCCCATGCGGCACTTCCGTAGCCCTTTGCGATAAGGTTTACCAATCCGAACGTCGAGATGCCGAGGGCTATCAACAACATGATCAATGCGACGAGTGGCCTATGCCAGCGCAACAATTCCTTCCCTTTTGCCTGGAGGGTGGATCGGATCCGTTCGTTCACAGAGTGGATGAATCCTGTGCCTGTTTCGATCAGCGTTCCGAAAAGGACGAGTTGAAAAACGATCAACAACAAAGGAACACCGGCCTTCTGCAATAAAAAGACGGCTGGGATCTCTTCTGGAAGGACTCCCGGATAATAGCCGACAACGGCAACAAAAAACAGCGCCCCTGGAATAATCCCTATGAATCCCCCCAGAATTCCTGCTGTAACGGCTTCTTTCCGGGATTCGATATGGTTCAAGCAAAAAAGAACTGCCGGGACAGTACCGAGGTTATACAGAGCGTACTTGAATCCTCCCAAAGCCCATTTGGGGAGAATGATTCCGGACGCGAAGTTTTTTTGAATCATGGGACCGAATTTTAAGAGAGCGACAACAAAAAAGGCAATGTAAACGAGATAAAGGATGATGGACCACACGGAGAGAAAGTTTTCAATGAGCCCTTTTCCCTTGAAGGTTAAAAAGCCCACAGCTGCCAGAATGATAAAAACACCAAATATGTAGGGAACGCCAAAATTATCCCTTAGGATGATACCTGCAGCCGAACCGATGACGGCCAGCACGAGAAAGATCTGAACGGCATAGATGATCTCGAACAGGAACCAAAAGGGCCCGAGCAGCTTCTTAAAAAAGGTCCGGTAGTCATAGGCTTTGAACCTCCTGCTGAATTCGAAAGATACAGCCAGAATGATTGACCACATCAGGGTCGTGACCAAAAACATTCCTAAAAGCCCGCCCAATGGTCCGTAATTGAGAAAAAACTCCACTAGTTCCCGTCCGGTGCCGTATCCTCCCGCTATAGTGACAGATTGGAAGACAAAACCCGGCAAAAGATATTTTTTAAAGAAAGAAGATTTAAGAAAAGTCACGGCCTATTCCTGATCATGAGCAAATTTGAGCCCATCATACCAAAACAGATTTTTTTTTCATAGGGCCCGTTGTCTAGGGATTCTCACGATTAGCCAGAAGGGAATTTTTCATTTATAATAGTCTCAAAGAAGGATTTCTTTTTTCAAATGAAACAGGTGAATGAGAACTTGCTGAGAGAACGGTGGAGGAAGATCCGTTCGATAACGCTATCGGGGATTTTTGTCAATATATTCCTGATGACCGCCAAGATATTTTTTGGGATTTTGATCAAATCTTCGGCTCTGATCGCGGATGGATTCCATTCTCTCTCCGACCTGGCCACGGATTTTCTGGTTTTGGTAGGAACTCGTGTATCCAACAGACCTCCTGATGATGCCCACCCTTACGGGCACAAGAGATTCGAGACTCTCGCGACACAAATGATGGGTCTTATCCTTTTGGTTGTTGGTTTCGGATTTATCTGGAAGGCCAGCGCTGCGGTCTTTCGCGGCGAAGAGAATTTTCCAGGAGGAATGATGCTGACCGTGGCCGGCATCTCTGTTATCGTAAAAGAAATCCTATTCTTTTTGACGCGAAAGATCTCGAGGGAAACCCACAGCACTGCCCTTTATGCGAATGCCTGGCATCATCGCTCGGACTCTCTCTCGTCAGGGGCTGTTCTTATCGGTGGTGTGGCCAGCCTCTTAGGTTGGGGTTATGCCGACCAGGTAGCCACGATCGTTGTAGGATTGATGATCATCGGAGTTGCAGGCAAAATTTTGTATGAGGGACTGATCGAAATCACCGAGCACGCCGCAGACAAGGAATCCCTCGAAAAAGTTCATAAAATTCTTGCTGAGGAACAGGATGTAACTGATTGGCATGCCCTGCGAACAAGAAAAGTCGGGGGAGAACTGTTTATCGATCTTCACCTGCTCGTGAATCCTGAGATATCTGTGAGAGACGGCCATGTGATTTGTGAAAGAGTAGAGGCGAGGATAGAAAAAGAGCTGAAAAAACCAGTAAATGTCCTGATCCATATCGAACCCCAAGAAGAAAAATAAATTTCCTTCCCCATACTCAAATCTTCAGACCACTTGACTTGCTAGATAAATAATACTATTGTAAATATACTATAAAACGTATATTAACCTGAATTATTCACTGCCAGAAATTCAGGGGACACGTCACCGATTTTAAAACAAATCGGTACATGTCCCCAATTTCTGGCAACATGAATTATTCAGGTTAACAGGAAGGAAAGGCAATGCAATTTTTATCGAGGATCGAAGAGATTTTGCTTTTGGCTATCTGGAAATTGGATGACAATGCCTATGGCATCTCGATTAGAGAGCAAGTTGAAAAAGATACGGGTGTGAAATGGCTTTCGGGCGCGATCTATGGCCCGTTAAGCCGGCTGAGGAAAAACGGGTATGTCACAATAGAAATGGCCGAACAGGGCAATGATCAGAGGGGAAGACCCCGCATCTATTACACACTAACTACTGTGGGAAAGGAAAAGCTACAGGCCATCCAAGTGTTAAACAGGGTCATGTGGACCAATGTCCCTGATGTGAAGTAAAAATGTTTGCCCGATTTGCCAAGGGAGTTCTTTCTCTTATCACTGATGAGGTTATGTGCTTGTCTATCATCGAAGATATGGAGTACAGGTTTTCCCAGGACTTGAGGGAAAAAGGGCGACTTAGAGCAGAGATCAGCCGGTCCTTCCAATTTGTCATAATCGTCGTGCCTCTTGTGTTGGAGGCCGCAAGTGGAGGCGTGTCCATGTTTAAAAATTATTTAAAAATAGCCTTTCGGAACATCAAAAGGCACTTGGGATATTCTTTTATCAATATTTTTGGATTAGCCGTCGGGATGACGGTCAGTCTTCTGATGTTGATGTATGTGGTCAATGAGATAAGCTATGATGACTTCCACGAGAAGGGCGATAGAATCTATCGCTTGGCCTGCGACTGGGGCACAGA
>DAOWCB010000151.1 GCA_030633795.1 Candidatus Aminicenantota bacterium
TGAAACATAAAACCGAGCCAGCTCCCGATCCAAGAAGATATGATGATCAAATTCCCATCACAATCAGCCAAATGATTCTCAAATGTATGGCAAAGGACAAAAACAAGAGGTATCCAACAGCAGAAGCACTTCTTGCTGACCTTGTCGAAATCGAAAAGGGGTTGACCACGACAGAGAAAGTTGGAATGGGAAAAATTCGAAAAGAGACCGGGAGGTTGAAGGACAGAAAGACCATTCTTATCGCTGTTTTGGCTTTCCTGGTGGTTGCGATGGTGGTCACTGGTCTGTTTTTTTATCCTGGAGTATTCAAGGGGGGACAAAAAAGCCTGAATTCCATCGCTGTCCTGCCTTTGAAAAATTTATCGGGAATTTCGACACAGGAATTCCTGTCCGACGGGATGACGGAAGCCTTGATTTCTAACCTTGCCCAAATGGAAGCCCTTGAGCGTGTGATATCGAGCACTTCGGTCATGCAATACAAAAATACGACAAAACCTTTGCCGGAAATTGCCAGAGAACTAGGTGTGGATGCGGTCGTGGAGGGATCTGTCATGGTCTCTCAGCAGAGAGTCCGGGTGAATGTGCAGCTGATAGAAGCGCGGACGGATCGGAATATTTGGTCCAATAGCTACGATAGGGACCTCAGAGATATCCTGGCCTTACAGAGTGAGCTTGCTCGGGCTATTGCCCGTGAGATCAAGATTGTCGTGACCCCGGCCGAACAGGCCCGCCTGGCTCTCACCCGCCCGGTCAATCCGGAGGCTTATCAGCTTGTTCTAAGAGCTCGTTCTTTGTGGAACAAGAGAGCGGAGGAGGATTTGTTGAGGGCAAAGGAGCTTTTCGAACAAGCGATCGAATTGGACCCATCATATGCTCTAGCCCATGCAGGATTGGCCGATGCTTACAATATGTTGGCGAGCTACTATTTTGTTCCTCCGTTAGAAGCATATCCGAAGGCCCAAGAAGCAGCCAATACTGCCTTGGCGTTGGATGAGAACCTTGCCGAAGCCTACACCTCCTTAGCCTGGGTGAAGTATCGATATGAAGGAGATTGGTTTGGTGCTGAGACGGACTACAATTGGGCCATCGGTCTCAATCCCAGTTATGCCATAGCGCATCAATGGTATGGATCTTTGTTGAGAGATATGGGGCGTTTCGATGAGGCTCTGATCGAGTTGGAAAGAGCGCGGGAACTGAATCCGTTTTCCCTTTCCATCAACACTAGCATTGGCTATTTGTTCTATTTTGCGCGTCAATACGACCAAGCTATTGCCCAAGGCCGGAAAGCACTCCAAATGGATCCCGATTTCCACTGGGCTCATGATGTCATCGCTCTGGCCCATCTTCAAAAAGGGGAATTTGAGGAAGCGCTTGCAGCGTTTCAAAAGGCCGTTTCTTTATCTGAATCGAGTGTCGATTACCAATGTCATCTGGCCCAGGCCTATGTCCAGGCAGGCAAAACAGAGGAAGCCCGGAATGTTCTTGAAGAATTGCTCCAAAAAGAAAAAACCAATCACGTGCCTTTACACGAGATAGCGCTGTTATATAAAGCTTTGGACCAGGGAGCTCAGGCCCTTTCCTTCCTTGAGCGGGCTTCTAACGAACAATCTTTCATTGTGAACGCTTCAAAAATGGACCCTAGATGGGAACGCTTCCGAGAGGACCCCATGTATGCAGATATTTTGGAAGAAATCGGCGTGGAAGATTAGCGTATTTAGATTAAACTATCCTCAAGATAAAAAAATACGATGAATAAGATTTGGATACTGAATATTCCTGTGGTATAAATCAAATAAGATTTATGTTAAGCAGTGCCTTTTTTCTGATTGCGTCTTATGGAGCTGCTGTCGCGGCAACCATTGCCGGCTTCGGGAGCTCGACCCTGTTGATCCCGGTGGCGTTCCTATTCATGGATATCAAGACTGCTGTTTTTGTGGTGGCCGTCTTTCATCTCTTCAATAACGTTTTTAAGATCCGGTTGTTCTGGAAAAGCATAGACTTCAAAATTTTCTTGCTCTTCGGGATCCCGAGCATCCTCATGGCATTCGCGGGAGCTATGCTTATATCCGTTATTCCCCTCGATGTTGTCAAAATCGTTCTGGGCGTATTTTTGATCGTTTATGCCGTCTATTCCTTCATCAAACCGGAGTTTGGGCTGAAAAAATCCAAACCCACAGCAGTTGTCGGAGGCAGCCTATCCGGATTCCTTGCGGGATTGATCGGTTTGGGCGGAGCCATCAGGGGGGCCTTTCTGACAGCCTTCAACCTGCCCAAGGAAATCTATGTGGCTACCTCAGCCATGATCGCGGTCGTGATCGATACAACTAGGATTCCCACATATGTGTTGACTAAAACTGTCCAGGATAATTCTTATTATATTCTTTTACCTTTTCTTTGTGTGATGGCCTATTTCGGAGTGAGGACCGGCAAGGTTCTGCTGCAAAAAATAAACCAGGATACATTCCGAAGAATCGTCAGCGTCGCCCTGTTCGTCGTCGGCGTCAAAATCCTTTTTTGACAGGAGAGTGATATGGAAAAGAAAAAAATCTCCAAAGAACGATTGGCAAGTCTAAAAGCATTGGCCATTCAGATGAATAAGCAAAATTCCAGTTCCGTTCCGGTGACCCGGGCATTGCTAGATTGTTTCGATGTCGTGATCACACCGGAAGAAAACGAATTTCTGCTGAAAATCGGCACTGATCTGCTGAATTATGAGCAGATATCTTCATTTGCCGAACTTCCTGAGGTATCTTTTCGTCCCTTCCTAAAAACACTATGCGAAAAAGGGCTAATCTGGACGCGCTACACAGAAGAAGAGGAAGAGCTGTATGAGTTGGCCCCGATCCTGTTGGGTTGGTTTGAGGTGTTCCTTTCCGATGGAGCAGATACACCTCAAAAAAGAGAATTTGCCCATCGTGTGGATGATCTTTTTAATTCGTGGGGGAAATTCAATGTTTTTCCGTTCCGGAATCTGTTAAATTATCGCATCCAAAAAAAATCTAGATCACACAGAAGGATTGTCATTCCCCAGGAAACGAACAAAAAGGTCGAAACGGTCCAGGTCGATGTGCATCAACAGATAAAAACTCCTGAAACCAAGATTTATCCGACCCAGAATGTTTATGAACTCCTCGAAAAATACGGGGATAAAAACCAGATTGCGGTGGTCCATTGTTTTTGCCGGCAGTGGCGGAAATTTATGGGTGAGTCCTGCCGGTTTGAACACAGTGACGAATCTTGTATTGTTCTTGGAGGGGGCACAAAGTATGCTGTCAATTACGGAATTGCCCGTTATATCAGCAAGGAAAAGGCCTTGGATATCATCAAAGATGTCCAGAAAAAAGGCGCTATTCATCAGGTCTATCATGAACGGGAGGACCTCGATCTCCCAGAGATCGCGATATGCAATTGTTGTTGGGATTGCTGTGGGGTCATCGGATCCTATAATCGGGGATTGATCCCGATACGTGTCCGGTCATATTATGTGGCGCAAATTGCGGATGAATCCTTGTGCACAGGGTGTGGCACGTGTATCAAATATTGTCCGGTAAGGGCTGTGTCGGTCATAAACAAAAAATCCCGGATCGATGAGGCAAAATGTATCGGGTGCGGGCAGTGCGAACTTCAATGTTCTGAAAGCGTTATAACACTTGCCTATAAGGAACGAGAAGTGACCCTTCCCCTCGAGAAGAAATCCGAAGCCCGCATCAAAACTTAGGATTATTCGAAAGCTTTTACGGCGTTCACAAGAAAAGTTCTCAGCGGTTCGGAATTGGCTGAATGTCCGGCCCTCTCCACGATGATGAGTTTGGAGTGCGGCAATTTTTTGTGCAGCTTAAAGGCTGTGATCGGAGGACAGATCACATCGTAACGGCCGTTGACGATCGTCATCGGGATGTCTTTCAGCTTATCGGCATTATTCAACAATTGCCCTTCTTCCAAGAAACAGTTGTTCGCCATGTAAAAATTTTCGAGAAGGGCAAAATCGTACGGGTTCCACTCTTTGAAGATGTCATCTACCACCTTATCTGGAATTTGAAGGACCGCCATTTTGATCTCATACTTGGCCCAGGCCAAAGCGTATTTCTGTCTTGTGGCTGGATCGGAACTCTGGATTTTTTCCAGCAGTTGTTCCGGATAGTTCTTTTGTTCGGGATTATCGATGTGTTGAAGAAGTTTGTCATAATTTTCCGGGAAATATCTAGCTGTCTCCCCGTGATAGAAATGATCGATTTCCGATTTTGTGGCTGTGAATACGCCACGCAATACCATACCGGAGACATTTTTGGGATATGTTTCCGCATAGGCGAGCGCTAGAGTGGATCCCCAGGATCCTCCGAACAAGAGCACCTTGCCGAGGCCGAGATTTTGTCGCAACTTTTCGATATCCTCAACCAGGTTTTGAATCGTGTTTTCTTTGATTTCAGCATAAGGTTTGCTTTGTCCGGCCCCTCTCTGGTCATGGAGGATGATGTGAAATTTTTTCGGATTAAAGAACCGGAACATTTCTGGAGAACATCCACCTCCCGGCCCCCCATGGATCACCATCACGGGCTTTCCTTCCGGATTTCCTCCCAACTGATAAAAGATTTTATGAAGCTGTGAAACTTGGAGATAATCGGTTTTGTATGGTTCCAAAGGAGGCCACAATTTTGGGCTGGCCTCGCAGTTTGCACCACACAGAAAACATAAAAAAGAGATTATGAATATCAAGAATTTTGTTCTTCCCATGTTTTCCTCCATGACATATGATATCTTTTAGTTCGCATTCTTTACAATTTTTCTAAATCGGCCGAGAGAAATCTGAAAATACAACGCGATTCTGTTAATTCTTCTTTTTCTCTGAGTTTCTACAATCTCCACA
>DAOWCB010000363.1 GCA_030633795.1 Candidatus Aminicenantota bacterium
ACTCTCCTGGGCCTTGCCCTTTTTCACCAAACGCACGAACGAATTGGCCAGCATCATCGAACACTTTGATTTTTTGTTCTTTGAAATCAAGGGCATAGACTATCCCGTCGTCGTCCACGACAAAACTTGAAAGCTGGGAGAATGCTTTATCAGGATCCTCAGATTCCCCTATGACAGTTTCCAATTCTAATTTTATTTTTGATGGTGTGCCTTTGGGAGGATTGGGTTTTTTTTTGTTCTGGATGATTTTGACATCGTCCACTGTCTTTATTTTTTGGCCCGCAGTGTATGATAAAAGAATGACGATCGAAAACACGCTAATAGCGATGCTTATGATGGCTTTCATGATTTTTCTCCCTTTATGTATACGATTATACGGGATTTTATGCCTACAATAAAATCACGCATTTTGTTTTCAAATCAAAAGGATTAAAATAGGATCGGACATGAAAAACCTCAGAGAATACGAGAAGGCACCATTTAAAACAGCCAAAACCATTTGATTTCTTCTGGCAAAAAAAGCTAAAGTGTTAGGAAAAAATGGACATCATAAAGCAACTTACGTCCGAACTCAACCTCAGGACAGAACAAGTTTCCAGCACCCTGGATCTTCTTGCTGAAGGCGCCACTATTCCTTTTATAGCTCGTTACAGAAAGGAACGGACGGAAAACCTGGACGAAACACAAATAAGAGACATCGCGCAAAAATACCAATATTATAAAGATCTGGACGAGAGACGGGACACCATTCTCGAATCCATCAAATCGCAAGGAAAGCTCACCCCCGATCTGGAGAAAAACATTCTTAATACCACGAATAAGACCGAACTGGAGGATTTATACCTGCCCTATAGACCGAAAAAAGCGACCAGGGCTTCCAAAGCCAGGGATGCTGGATTAGAGCCTTTGGCTCGTTGGGTCCATGAACTCCGAGAAGAAACGGCTGATCTGATATCCAAAGCTACAGCTTTCATCAACAAGGATAAGGATTTCGATACTCCGGAAAAAGCTCTTCAGGGAGCTTGCGATATCTTGGCCGAGGAACTATCCGACGATGCAGGCATCCGCAAACAACTGAGGAGTCTTGCTTTGCGAGAAGGGTTTTTTGTCTCGACTGTCAAGAAACAATACGCCACCCAAAAAACCAAATTTCAGATGTATTATGATTTTAATGAAAAAGTGGACCGGATAGTTTCCCACCGGATGCTGGCCATGCTCCGTGGAGAGCGGGAAAAGGTTTTGAGCCTTAAGCTTGAGGTTCCCACAGATAAATCCTTGACACAATTGGAATCCGCCTTTATCAGGCATCCTAGAAGTGCGGCTTCCGGTATTCTCAAAGATGTCGTAAAGGACAGCTACAGCCGTTTACTCCTGCCCGCTACAGAAACAGAAATTCGACGTGATCTTCGGGAAAAATCGGAACTTGAGGCCTTCAAGGTGTTTTCGGCAAATTTGCGTGAACTTCTTTTGGCAGCACCCGCCGGACACAAGCCGGTTTTGGGCATCGACCCCGGATTCCGGACAGGCTGCAAAATAGTCGGTTTGGACAAAATTGGGAAATTTTTGGATTATCAGACCATTTACCCGCATCCGCCACAGAACGACAAAGAAAACGCGGAAAAAACAATCATAAATATGGTTGAGACGCACGGGATCGAACTTATCGCTGTAGGCAACGGGACAGCCAGCAGGGAAACCGAAGCTTTTGTCCGGCAGGCGATAAAGAAAATATCAGAAGACAGGCGTCCCATCTGTGTAATTGTCAGCGAGGCCGGTGCCAGTGTTTACAGCGCCTCAAAGGTGGCAGCTGAAGAATTCCCGGATTTTGACGTGACAGTCCGCGGGGCCATTTCTATCGGGCGCAGGCTCCAGGATCCGTTGTCCGAATTGGTGAAGATAGATCCCAAGGCTATCGGTGTAGGCCAGTACCAACACGATGTGAATCAATCGAACCTTAAGTCTGCGCTAGAGGATTTGGTGGAAAGCTGTGTCAATATGGTTGGAACCGACCTCAATCTCGCATCGGTCGAGCTCCTTAAATATGTGGCCGGTTTAAGCCGAACAACGGCAACACATATCGTGGAATATAGGGATAAACGCGGAGCCTTCTCATCCCGAAAGGAATTAAAAAAGGTGCCCGGGATAGGGGAGAAGTCATTCGAACAGGCAGCCGGATTTTTGCGGATTCCCGATGCTCCCAATCCTCTCGATAACTCGGCCGTTCATCCTGAGCGTTACGTTTTGGTCGAAAAAATGGCCAATGCTGTGAAGATGCCCTTGAAAAAGATTATCGGGAATGGTGCCCTTGTCAGGAGTATTCCCAAGGAAAAATTTATCTCTGGAGATGTGGGGCTTCTTACCGTGGAAGATATCCTGCTGGAACTGGAAAAACCGGGTCGAGATCCCAGGGAAGAATTCCGGTACGCCCATTTTTCCGATGAAGTGAAGGAAATGGCAGACCTTGAA
>DAOWCB010000101.1 GCA_030633795.1 Candidatus Aminicenantota bacterium
AAAAAAAGAGACACATCAACCTTTACAGCAAAATCGTGAAAATTTGTGATGTCTATGATGCACTAACAACTAAAAGACCTTATCGGGATAAGATCTTTTCACAGGATGAGACTCTGAATATGATGAAGGAAAACAAAGGCACAGAATTCGATCCGATAATCTTTAAGGTTTTTTTGAACATGATGGGACAGTATCCAGTTGGAACTCTTGTTTTATTAAATTCCGGTGAGATCGGGCTGGTTACCGAAGCCAATCCCTACCTTTCCCAATTATTGCAGCCCAAAGTTAAAATAATCGCAGATGAAAACGGTAATAAAATAGATGGGAACATCATTGATTTGGTTGAACGGGACCAGCATACGGATAAACCCAAAAGGACGATTGTCAAGTCGCTGGATCCCGAAAAATACGATATCCAAGTCTCAGATTATTTCTTAGCCATGGCTCAATGACCTCCTTCCCTCCAGTTTGTAGAAGGCTCAGATTATTCACTTAGAGAGGCAGTAGCTCTTGAATCGGTTCGCCCGAAGGGAAAAAATTTGAGGAATTGCATTTTGGTTTGTATGAATCTACAATATCATAAATGAATCCATCACCTTAGAAGGTGCGGTTCCTGAGGTGACTTTTTTGGAACACGTCCTGAAGGCGATAAAACCTGAAGATAAAAAAAAATGTCTGCATACAAAATTTCAGATATGAGAGAATATCATGAAAAATATTGATTCGATTTTTTATCCAAAATCTATTGCAATTGTCGGAGCCTCCAGACAACAGGGAAGCGTGGGCCATTCCCTCCTTGCCAATATTATAGACAGCCGATTTCAAGGCGTTGTTTACCCTGTCAATCCAAAAGCCCAAGCCATTCTTGGGATCAAAAGCTATCCCCGGGTATTGGATATTCCCGATGATGTCGACTTGGCCGTTGTGATCGTTCCAGCTTCCTTTGTGCCTCAAGTCCTTGAAGAATGCGGGGTCAAAGGCATAAAAGGAGCTATCATCATTTCGGCTGGTTTCAAGGAAATCGGTGGTCATGGCATTAAACTCGAACAAACCGTTCAGGAAATCATCCATAAATATAACATTGCTCTTGTCGGTCCCAATTGCTTGGGCGTCGTCAACACTGCTTCTGAATCGAGTATGAACGCAACATTCGGCACACAAATGCCGAAAAAAGGCAACATCGCTTTCATTTCCCAGAGCGGAGCTCTGTGCGTGGCAGTACTCGATTACGCAAAAGAGGCAAACATAGGATTTTCCAAATTCATCAGCATGGGAAACAAAGCAGGCCTCACAGAAAACGATCTTTTGGTTTATCTCAACGAAGATTCCCAGACAGATGTGATATTGATGTACCTGGAAGACCTCGTCAACGGAAGAGAGTTCATGTCCATCGCAAGAAAAATAACAAGTCACTCAACAAAACATAAGCCTATTATTGCTCTTAAAGCAGGGCGGACTTTTGTCGGAGCAAAAGCCGCCTCATCGCATACGGGATCACTTGCCGGTTCGGACAAGGTGTATGACGCCATTTTTGACCAAAGCGGCGTCATTCGGGGAGATACATTGGAAGAAATTTTCAACTATGTGAAAGTCTTCTCCACGCAGCCCCTTCCCAAAGGGAAAAATGTGGCTATTGTTACCAATTCTGGTGGGCCAGGGATCCTGGCTACAGATTCATGCATCCGTCACGGACTGGACATTGCCCCCTTGTCCAAGAGCTCCAAAAAAGCCTTAAAGACCGTTCTTCCATCCACGGCAAGTCTAAACAACCCGATGGATTTGATAGCGGAAGCCCAACACAAACAATATGAAGTGGCCCTGAGTGCAATGCTCAAACAAAATAACATGCATTCCGCTCTTGTCATCCTTACACCAACGGCTTTCACAAACGTTGAGAAAATTGCTAAATCAATCATCACGGTGTCCAAGCAGATAAAGAAGCCAATCCTCAGCTGCCTTTTGGGTCTCTATGATGTCTCAAAAGGAATCGATCTCCTGGAAGAAAACAGCATCCCGAATTACAGGTTTCCCGAGTCAGCAGCGCGAGCCCTAGCTGAAATGTCAAAATTCACCTCATGGCTCAAACGACCCAAGACGAGGGTGAAAAAATTCGTGGTCGATACCTCCAAAGCCACTCAGATCATCAAAAAGGTAAAAGCCGAAGGGAGGTATTTCCTTCTGGAACAAGAAGCATACGATGTTTTGAAAACATACGGTTTTCCTGTGGTCCAATCTGTATTGGCAAGCAGCGAAGCCCAAGCCGTCTCATCAGCGGAAAAAATTGGATTCCCTGTGGTGATGAAAATTGCTTCTACAGATATTCTGCACAAATTCGATTTTGGCGGTGTTATCCTCAATGTAAAAAACAAAACGGAAACACGGAAATCCTACAACAATATTCTCCGTAATATCCGTACAAAAATGCCCAAAGCGAAGATAACAGGGATAATGATCGAAGAGATGGCTGTCGAGGGAAAAGAGGTTATTCTTGGCATGAACTATGACGAGCAGTTCGGACCCATATTGATGTTCGGGATGGGAGGGATCTACGTCGAGGCCTTAGATGATGTGATTTTCCGGTTGGCGCCCATCCGAGAATTAACAGCAGACTATATGATCTCAAAAACCAAGACATACAAAATACTCGATGGATTCCGTGGAGGACCTGTCTATGACACTCCGGCCATATCAGAATGTTTAAAAAGACTATCCCAGCTTGTAACAGACTTTAACGATATCAAAGAATTGGATATCAATCCCCTGATCGTTTATAAAAAAGGAAAGGGCTGCAAGATCGTCGATGCCCGAATCATCTTAAAAGAATAGGATTCACACAAAGAATTTGACAAGTTTGTGGGCTTCCTTATAATGGATTAGTTCGGTAGGTTTTGCATAGATATTTAAGTAACGTGGCATTATTCAAGAAAAAAAAGAAAAAGAGGGTTTTTGTACTAGGATTGGACGGAGTACCCTACTCACTCCTGCAGGATTTGGCAGATGGAAACATCATGCCGACTATGAAGAGCCTCATCGATTCCGGACATCTTCACAAGATGAAAGCCAGTCTTCCTGAAATTTCGGCTGTGAGCTGGACAGATTTCATGACCGGTTCAAACTCAGGAACACACGGAATTTTTGGATTTACGGATCTTAAGCCAGACACATATGATCTCCTCTTTCCGAATTTCCTCGACCTTCAAACAAAAACATTTTGGGACACTCTCGGAGACAAAAAAAAGCGTTCCATCGTCATCAACCAACCCTCTACTTATCCGGCTCGTGAGATCAACGGCATATTGATCTCAGGGTTTGTGGCCATCGACTTGGCAAAGGCTGTGTATCCGCCCACCATACGGGCCTCCCTCGATAAATTGGATTACCAGATCGATATCGACACAATGAAGTCAAGAGAGGATCCGGAATTTCTATGGAAGGAGCTGTATCGAACATTAGACAGACGCATAAACACTCTCAATCTTTTCTGGAAGCAGGATTGGGACTATTTCGAATTTGTGATCACAGGAACGGATAGACTCCAGCATTTTTTGTGGAATGCTTATAAAGATACAGAGAATCCCCATCATAAAAAATTCCTGGATTATTACAGACGGATCGATCAAGTTATCGGCCACATCGTCAATTCATTCCGGCAGTTGAATGATAGCGATGAGGGTCTTTACCTCTTATCCGATCATGGATTCACAGGAATCGAGCAGGAAGTCTATCTCAATGTCTGGCTCGAAGAACAAGGATATCTTCGTTTCGATTCCTCTCCTCCCGAGAGTCTTGACAATATTTCATCAACCTCCCGCGCTTTTGCCATGGATCCCAATCGCATCTACCTGAACTTAAAAGACAAGTTTCCCAAAGGTTACGTGAATCCGTCTGACAAAGACGCTGTCAAAAAGGAAATTGCTGAAAATCTCAAAAAACTGGAATGGGATGGGAACAAAGTTGTCCGTAACGTTTTTGATGCCCAACAGGTCTATAACGGTCCCCTTGTCGACCAAGGCCCAGATCTAATCGTTCTTTCTGAATATGGATACGACATGAAGGGCTCGATCAAGAAAAAAGAGATTTTCGGGCGCACCAATCTTCAGGGTATGCACACCTGGGATGATGCTTTTTTCTGGGCAAACGTGGATTACGGTCAAGACCTCGCCATATCCGATCTATCAGATATACTACTGGACAAGCTGTTATGAAAACAAAACGCACATTCTTTATTTTGCTTTTCCTTGCCCTCGCTGTACCTCTCTGTGCATACATCGGCCCCGGAGCAGGATTTGCCTTTTTGTCCTCGTTTCTCGTACTTTTCCTGACATTTTTCCTGGCCATATTTTCTTTCCTTTCCTGGCCTTTTCGTTTTTTCTTGCGGTTGATCAGAGGCCAAAAAGCCTACAAAAAAAGCCATATCAACCGCCTTATCGTTATCGGCCTGGATGGGATGGATCCGGTTCTCGTCGATAAGTACATGGCCAAAAGAAAACTGCCACATCTAGCCAAACTGGCCGACAAGGGAAGCTATCACAAACTGGAAACGACGATACCTTCCATTTCCCCGGTCGCTTGGTCGTCATTCATGACAGGCTGCCACCCAGCCAAACACAACATCTTCGATTTTCTCAGCCGTGATCCCAATACCTATCTACCCGACCTCTCCTCAGCACATATAGGAAGCCCCAAAAGAGTCCTTCCCCTAGGTAAATACAATATTCCCCTCTCCAAACCCGAGATCAAAGGCATGCGGAAAAGCATCCCTTTCTGGAAGATCCTTGGTGATAACGGGATCTTCAGCACCATCCTTAGGATTCCAGTGACCTTTCCCCCAGAAAAATTCCGAGGGCATCTTCTCTCAGGTATGTGCGCTCCGGATCTGAAGGGAAGCCAGGGCACCTTCTCCTTTTACACATCGGACAAAGAAAAAATCATCGATCGCGAAGGAGGAATGAACATCCCTGTGACAATAGATGGGGACAGGATCGAAACCTATATTTCCGGCCCTGAAAACACGATGCTCAAAAATCCAGAGGAGATGAAACTCCCTCTGTCTATAACCATCGATAAGGACAAAAAAGAGGCGATCCTCGAGGTCTCGGGTCAAACGATTAGACTCAAAGAAAAAATATTCTCCGACTGGATAAAGATCACCTTCAAACCAGGCCTTTGGATCAAAATAAGGGCGATCTGCCGTTTTTACATAAATCGAATGGATCAAACCTTTGAAATGTACATCACCCCGCTGAACATAGATCCGGAAAAGCCAGCCCTTCCGATTTCCCAGCCTTTTATCTACTCCGTTTATCTAGCCAAATTGCTGGGAAGTTTCATCACACTGGGTGAGGCGAATGATACCTGGGCATTGAACGAAGGCATTCTATCCGAAGAGGCCTTTTTAAAGCTGAGTTACTTCAACCATCAAGAATGGGAAGATATGCTTTTCAACGCTCTAGACAAAACAAAAAAGGGTGCAGTTGTCAGTTGGTTCGAAACGACAGACAGCATCCAACACATGTTCTACCGGTATCTCGATGAAAAACACCCGGCTCTACACACAGACCAGGCTAATATGGGGCCTAAGGTCATGGAACAGATGTATGCCAAAATGGATGACCTTGTCGGTAAGGTTTTGGAAAAACTGGGCAAAAAAGATATCCTGATTATCATGTCCGACCACGGGATCAAATCCTTCCGCCGAGGAATCAACATGAATTCCTGGCTCTACCGGAATGGGTATCTTTCTCTCAAGGAAGGAAAACAACAAAGC
>DAOWCB010000392.1 GCA_030633795.1 Candidatus Aminicenantota bacterium
AACCGATTGGTTTCTCTGATTTCTTTCAATATTTCTTTCGTGAGTTTCAATTCGTTTCGCATTTTTGACTCTCTTTTCAAGGTTTGTGTATTGATCAATATTGTTTAGTCGGATAAGTACGTCTATTTACCATTTTTTGAATTTTGGAAAAAAATGATATATAATAAACCAATCTTGTTGTGCTGGCTGGGCAAGGAGGATGTCACACACATCTGAATCTCTTTCACCTGTTCCCCGTACAGCCAGCCCGAAAAGCCTTGACTCCCGTTTCCCGTTCTAAAAAATTCCTTTGATATTCATTGACAAAAATCCCTGCTCTTTTAATAATGTTAGCTCCGAAAGGATATTTCCGTGGCAAGACTTTACGAATTTCAGAGCAAAAAACTTCTCGAGGACGCAGGCATTAGGGTCCCAGAAGGAGATGTGGCGATCTCGCCCGATGACGTTTACCGAATTGCCGCAAAAATCGGAAAACCTGTAGTTCTGAAAATTCAGGTATGGGTGACGGGAAGAGCCGGGATCGGAGGCATCCAATTCGCAGATACTCCTGATGAGGCCAGGCAGAAAGCCCAGCAGATGCTCGGCATGAAGGTAAAAAACTTTGTGGTCGAAAAGGTGCTGGTCGAGGAGAAGTTGTCCATCACGAGCGAGTATTTTGTCGGCCTGGTTATCGATGATGCTCAAAAGACTCCTGTGCTCATTTTTTCTTCTGTCGGAGGTACAGGGATAGAGGAGATCGCCCGAACCCACCCTGATTGCGTTTCCCAAATTTCTATAGATGTTGTCAAAGGATTCAAGGATTACCAGGCACGCAATCTTGTCCAGAAAACAGGAATATCCGGAAAGCTTCTCATCTCCCTTCCCGCTGTTCTGGTCAAACTGTACAAAGTTGCCCATAAATTCGATGCACGATCGGTCGAGATAAATCCCCTTGTCCTGACTGAGAATAATCGTTTGTATGCAGCAGATTGCCATCTGGCCATCGATGATTATGCTGTGTTTCGGCACCCTGAATTAGGGATAGATGTCGCCAGGGAGTTTGACCGGCCGCCGATGCCACTAGAGAAAATTGCCTATCGAGTGGAAGAAAAAGATTATCGAGGCACGTTTTATTTTTTGCAGATGGCGGAAGAAATTTCCAAAGAAGAAAATTTTATCGGATTTAATGGGGCAGGAGGTGGCGGCTCGATGATGTCCATGGATGCGGTGTTGAACAAGGGATTCAAACTCGCCAATTATTGCGATACGAGCGGCAATCCCTCAGCAAGTAAGGTCTACCGAGCAGCCAAAATTATTCTCTCTCAGCCCAATATCAAGGGTTATTTTGCCTCTGGCTCTGGTGTTGCCAGCCAGGAACAGTATCACTCGGCAAGAGGTTTGGTGAAGGCTTTTCATGAAGAAGATCTGGATATTCCCGCTGTGATCCGTCTTGGGGGGAACTTCGAAGAAGAGGCCATCACGATCCTGGCTGATTATTTGAAAGATATTCCTGCAAAAGTCAAGGGCTATGGACGGGATGATTCACCCGAGTTTTGTGCCAACAAGATGGAGGAATTGATTAGCGAAAATGACAGTGCCTCCCATAAAGTAAGGCCGATGAGTGATTCGGTTGTTCCCGAGGATGCCTATGCTTTTGAGACCTTTACCGGAAAGATCTCTTTCGATCATTCCC
>DAOWCB010000194.1 GCA_030633795.1 Candidatus Aminicenantota bacterium
GACGCTTGGGGAACAAAGCCAGAAACGAGATTGAAAATATATTCAGACACCATGGATTCCCTGTAACATGCACTGGACTCGACTCCGACGTCATTTCTGAAAGTTCTATGGTCGGAGTTCATTTTCTTCAAGAGAATCTCGATAGAATCATATCACCGGAGCAAGTCTGGAGCACAAATAAATGTGACCCCGAAATGCGTGAGAAAATCTTTAAACTGGCAATGATCAACGAAGGTGTCAACATCTGTCATGGTTTTGGAGGAGTGTCATCTGCCCATTCGGATAAGCACATTCAAGTTTCCCTGGATGCGGTGGAGCATACAGCCCGGACTTTTCTTAAGTACAAAATCTAGACGATTTCTTTTGCCCCCATGTTTCTTAACAAACCTTTAACAAATTCTTAACAACTCTTTGACAACTCCCCATGCATTTCCGCTTATCTTTTTCATAGACACAAGGAGAAAACAGAATGAACATCAAACTCGAAAAATGGTACATAGACTTCACATCAAAGAAAGCTCTGGGCTTTTATTACATCATGTGTGTATCGTTAGGGCCATTTCGATTTGGACTTTCAGGAATCAATCATTTTGACACAATGGATTCCATGAAATCATGTAAATTTTCAAGGTTAAATTTGAGATCTTTTCATGCCCTGAAAATGAAAAATGCGAGTTTCTCGACGACTTTAAAATCCGCATCCCTCCATATTAATCATGGACTGTCCCAAATTCAAGGCACATGGAAATTTCTCGCTCCGCCTCAAAAGCGGATACACAAACCTCTTTATGAGTCAGGAGAGGGTTGGTGTGATTGGAAGGTTTGGACGCCCAAAGCAAAAGTGGAGATGGTAACTAAAAACAATGGGAATGCAGATCGTTTGGAGGGAACAGGTTACATCGATTACGTTCGATTCAACCTCCCTCCCTGGAAAACACCTCTCCGCCGTCTCTATTGGGGAAGAATGCACAGCGAGGATTCCTGGGGCGTGTTTATGTCGCTGAACTGCTCAGACAAATCGATCTCCATCTACATGGACCCAAAAAGCGTCGAACAGGACGTCTCAGTTCTTTTAAACAAGGGCCAACTCAGAACTCTCCCCCGATTTATCTGGACCATCGGCTCTGAACACAACTCCTTCTTGTTTGACGGTAAAATTTTCAGAACTCTTGAAAATGAGGAAATCCTTGGAAAAAGTCGTTATCTCAAGCTTTTACCGCCTTTCGTACGCAATAAAATGAATTCCTCTGGATGTGATGAGAAATTCGAAATCAGGACCACATTCAGGGGAAAGGAATACCAAGGAATCATGGAGGAAGTGAGCTGGAATGTCTAAAACATTAAACTTTTTATGCCAGGATCTGACGAAATCCTTTGGAGGGAACAATGTGTTAAACGGCTGTTCGCTCAAAATTGAGGCCGGAGAATTCATAGGAATCGTTGGGGAAAATGGATCGGGGAAAAGCACCTTTGTCCGCTGTCTTCTGGGATTTCTTAAACCCGATTCAGGAAGTTTTTTTCTTCCCAGGCATATCGGGTACTGCCCGCAGGACAATATCCTCAACAGCAAGTATAAGGTCTCCGAACACCTCTTATTGGCCAAAGCCATCACAAAAAAAAATTGGGTTGTCCATGTAGAATATCTTGATTCCTGCCTCAAAAGATTGAAGCTCCTCCCCTATTTAAAGTCCCGTATTGGAGACCTGAGCAGCGGAACATACCAAAAGGTCAAATTCCTGACATCCATTTTCCATTTGCCTGACCTCCTTATCCTGGACGAACCGTATGATGGATTCGACTGGCAGATGTATCTGGTTTTCTGGGAGATTATCGCCGAAATCAAATCCCGGGGCACGTCTATTATGATGATTTCCCACCTCATCTATGACAGGGATAAATTCGACAAAATCTTCAGTATGAAAGAGGGATATCTTGAACAAACGCAATAGAGAAAAATCCGTTTTTCTTCTTCTTTATTCACAAACATTTAAGGAACTTATGAGGAATAAACTCGGGCTGGTCCTGATCTTTGTCATCCCGACTGTGTTTTTGGCAGTGGTCGAATGGACGGCCGGTTCAGGGACTCTCCCCATAAAACTGTACTTTTTCAAGCAAATCACAGAGGTGTTTATCAACGCACGAGAGATGTCCTTAGTCTTTATGGCCGCAGCCATCGGAGGTTTTTTGATGTCTTATTATGCCGTCCTGCTCTTCCACAAAGACTTTGAATACTTTCGCTACTGCGTTCATATGAAACTCTCTCCGGTAACATTCATCGCCTCCCGTTTCTGTTTTTTCTTCTCTCTGGTGACCGTGCTTGGTATCTATACAACACTTTTGATGAGAAGTTTAATGTCCTTCTCTCAAATCATATCGGTCTTGATTGGCTTTATATTGTTGGGAGCGATCTATGGTGCCTATGGAGGAATCGTTGGAATCCTGAGCAAAGATTTTATGATCGCTATACTCTTTGTTGCCCTTCTGGCCAATATCGATGCGGGGTGGCTGCAGAATCCGGTTTTTTATTCCACAGCCCAACAATCTGAGATAATCCGTTGGTTTCCAGCTTTTTTCCCCTGTCAGTTCATCTTCTCCTCCATTTTTTCAGAAAAAACAAACCTATGGGCAGCCCTTATGAGTCTTTTATATGCTTCTGCTCTATTTGGAATTCTATTCCTGTCTGTCAGGTACAAGATAAAAGGAGTGTATCATGGATATCACAGCAAAAAGTAACAGCGTTTTTGTTATTAAAAAAAGTTTTGATGTCAGCCTTTATGTGCTGATTTTTTCCCTTCTCATCCCGGTTCTTTTTGGGATTTTAGGGAGCCTTCTAGACAGGATCTCCAATCCATTCAGTACTTTGACAGTTCCCCTTTTGCTTTCGGGTTTAACCATGTTCTCAACCGGCGCAGGCATCATTGTAATATCCATTTTATATCTGTGCAAAAACGGCAGGGGACTTCCAGCTTCACCAGTGCCGCCCGCAAACCTGGTGATAGAAGGCCCATACGGATTTTCAAGACATCCGATATATTTCGGGGCCTCACTGAGTTTTCTCGGAGCGGGTCTCCTCTGCCGATCCTTTTGGTGCACCTGTGTAAGCTGGCCGCTGTTCACTCTTTTTTTTGTGTTCTATGCCACAAGAATCGAAGAACCAGTTCTGGAAGATCGTTTTGGTCAAAAGTATCGAACATACAAAAAAAACGTTCCTTTGCTCTGGGAGTTTCCCTTCAGGAAGACGCTGACTTCTCTCCTCATCCAACTCCTGGATTTTCTCTCACGTTCTGTCAATAAACCCTTTATTCTCACATACAGAACACACCGTTTTTTCCTCGGTTATGGACTGTGGCTGGGAGTCGGCAGTTTTGTAGGTCTGACCTTTGTGAGTTTATTCCTGATTTGCGGCGGCACACCTGAAAAAACAGTTTTATGGATGGCCGTAGTTTTCACACTATCTTCAATGACAATGAGCCGGTTGGTGTCCATGGCAACCCTTTTACATCTTGAAAAGGTCACGCTAAAAACAGCCTGGTTCCGTGTAGGATTTGTCTCCTGGGGAGCCATGGCTGCCGCACTTCTGTGTGGCATTCCCTATATAATGCAGACACATTCATCCCTCTATGTCTGGCTAGACGCGATATTCACGGGGCTTATGATCACACACTTTTTTGGACGATTAGGCTGTCTCTTTTATGGCTGCTGTTACGGAAAAGAGACCCATTCCCCAATCCGCATCCAGTACACACATCCCATCCTCAAAGCGCTAAGGGAAAAAAGAGTCAAACACGGTTCCCTCTATCCTACTCAACTCTTCTCAAGTCTCTACAGCCTGTTCATCTTCCTTCTCGTCACGAGTATCTGGGGCATAAAAGGTATTGGTGTGGGTGTTCCGACAAGTCTCTGTCTGATTTTTTATGGAATATTCAGATTCATGGAAGAGTGGTTCAGATTCCAGAAAAAAAAGATTGCCGGGATTTTTTCTCCCGCTCAGCTGATCTGTTTTGGTTTGGTCACGGCGGGTATTGTCCAATTTAGATGGATTGTCCATACATCCCAGTTCACGGTCTATGAGCCCCTTGTCCATATAACCTCTGCACATTTCTTCAGCGGAATAAATCTTCTGCTTTTTGCAGGATTGGGATTATTGACCACTATTGTCTTCAGCTA